>JAURNO010000470.1 GCA_030830145.1 Verrucomicrobiota bacterium | reverse complement strand
GAATGCCATACGATTGTTCGAGCAATTTGTTCGGGATTACCCGGACGACAAGGAGATACCGGCGGCCTACCTAAGTTTGGGAGATCTCGCCATCAGTGAAGTCAAGCAAGACGAGCAACCCACCTACAAACAAATTTCCAAAGCACGAGAGAGCTATAAACTAGTTCGGGAAAAGACCGAAGACATGCGACTCCTCACCGACGCCACATTCAACGAGGGAGGCTTATTGGAACGGATCGCCAATAACCCCGAAGGTTTGGTGGATCATTACCTGAGCTTCGACAAAAACGAGGACGAGGTTCTGCAATCTTCCGAATTCACCGCTGCCAAGATTCAGACTGACAAACCTTTTTCCGATTTCGATTTGAACCAGGACAAGGCCATAGACTACGGTGAATTGTTCGAGCTCGCTACGCTCGTATGCTATGCCGAAATGGAAGCTCTTTATAGAGAGTACAACGAAAAACATTCCGATTCCGACGGTGCCCGTGTTTCTCAGGCTACCGAAAAAATCGGCTTTGCCTGCGAAAAGCAAGGTCGCCCCTCCGAGATGCTCAAGATGTACTACGCTGACATCAAAAAGTTCGGCAATGATCCCAATAACGTCGGCGTGGACGGTATTCTCAAGAAATACTCGGCAAAATTCAAGGAGTACGACGATTTGTACGGAAAGACGTTGGACCTTCTTGAAAAACTGCAAAATCCTGCCGAACCGGTTAGCTTTACTTACAGGGATCGAAAGGGCGTTGAGGAAACCATTTCCGGTACTGTGGAAGAGATTCTCAAAGACAGAAAGAAGCTGCTACCTTTCCTCTCATCGCAATACGATGGAATGGATTCGGGCATTTACACCGAGGTTACCAAATTTCGCTCCGCCATTTTCATCAACGAAGATTATGCTTCCAAGTTTAGAGGCTACTTAAAAAAATATAAAACTCTCCGAGCGAATTTCCCCGAGAACCTTTCCCCCAAGATTGCTTTCGTAACCCTTTTTAAAGAAGCATCGGCAAGTGGTCAGCGTGCCCTGGACTTACGTATGCGGGCAACTCTCGACCGAGCCGGCTCCACGGCTGCCGGTAATTACAATCCTCAAAGAAGCGATTTCCCGGTGGCCAGCCCGGGAGTACTCGTATGGATGGCGGAAAAACTGATTGCCCAAAATTCAACAGCAGATGCCGTAGCCGCAATGGAACGTCTCACCCAAGTCTTCGGAGACACGGGTGGCGAATTTCTTTTCGACGCTCACTACATGCTTGGTCAAGCCAGGCAAAAAGAAAGAAACTTTACCAAAGCGGCCGATCATTACGATTCCGCACTCGCTAATTCCTGGGGCCACGAAAAAGCCAACGACGCTCGAATTAGGAAAGGCCAGAGCCTCTTCGAAGTCGGCAAATCAACCCAAGACGATTCGGCTTTGGATCGAGCTTATGCTTCCTTTAGCGAAGTGAGGAGTGATTCCGACACTCCGTTGACCGAGCGGGCTCAATCTTCCTACATGATGGGTGAGTGCAAGAAAGCTCTGAAGCAATTCCCCGATGCCGCCTTCCTTTACCTCGAGACCACCTTGAGTTTTCCCAGTGCCGTTACTTGGGTGCCAAAAGCTTATGACCAGGCGATTAGTTGCTACGAGCAGTTGGGTCAGGTCGACCAAATCGGTAATGTGAACAAGCAGTATTTGGCGTGGCAAAGAAAGTTTCTCAAATGATCAAGTACCTTCTGCTCTCGCTTTTTCTTTTTTCGGCTTTCTCCCACGGGCAGACTAAGACACCCGATTACTTCAAGGCCAATCAGGGTGCTTTGCCCGTCAAAGTCTATTACGGAACCAAACCAAGAAACATGAGCTTGCTTGGGATCGATGGCTCGAAGGGCATTATCTATGCAAAACTTGAGGGTGCCGGTCAATTGCAGTTGGAACTCCGCGGCTTGAAAAAGCAGAATATCTCTCGCTTTGAATTCGCTTGGCCCAATGATACCAAAAAGGCCTTGGATCTTCTATCCAACGAACAATACGACCCGAGACTTCTCCCCGGACTTCGACCTGTTTTGTATCGGGTCATGCTTTTCCTTGAAATCCCCCAAGAATATTTCTCTATTCACGATGCTTGCCTTACTTATGTTCAGGCTCTTGTTGCGATGGAAGAATTCGACGAAGCCTTTTATGTCTTGTCCCGCATCAACCTAACCAAGTTGGATGAATTCGGCTACCGTGAGTTTTCCGAGGAGGCGCTGAACTTAGCGGGGAAAATGATTTCAGCGGACGCCAAGTCCGCCAAATCCGCCCGTGCCTTGTTGCAAAGGGTAAGCATTAGAAACAACACTGGAGATCATGCGTCCTACCTGAAGCTAGCAGACTCTCTGCGTGCTCAAGGTTTATATAATGATGCGATTTCGGAGTACTCGAGATTGGCTCCCATCGTCATGAAATCCCCCAACAGTCCTTATAAGGATATTTTGCGGATATGGCCGATTTATTGTTACGTCAAACTGTATGAGCAATATTCCAAGGCAGCAGCCAAGGACAAACGATACTTGGCCTACGCCTCCAAATATTTCAATACGGCCTTGCAAACGCTCAAAAAAATCGACGAGAAACCGCCTCCCAGGCAATCGGGCGAATACTCTCTATACAAATTGGTTCGTGCCTTGGTCCGGGTTCAGTATGCCAGAAGGTCCGAGGCCCAGGGTGACGAGTATAAAGCGGCGGATGAGTACCGCCAATCTGTGCTGGAGGTAACCGAGGGTATCATCTCGGCCCGAGTCGGATTGGATTGGTTGCCGGAATCGCTCATGATGGCCGGCGATGCCTACGAAAAACTCAAGCTATTCGATGCGGCCAGAAATGTATACAAGCAAGTGAATATTTTCTACAAATCCACCAAGTGGGAAGGCTTGAGCGAGAAAAAGTTGAACGGTCTTCCTCCCCCTGCATAAAATTTCAATCCTTGGTTGACCCGCTTCCCGCTCATGGCAATCATAGCAATAAACACACAATAATCATTATGAATAAAGGTTTCACCCGTTTACTTTTCATTTTAACTCTTGCCTTCGTTGTGCTTTGCCCGGACCTTTTGGTCACTGCAGCCCAAGCCCAAAGCAGTAAGAGTTTTGGTACCCAATTGATGGACTCGTTGGGTTGGACTTTCCTAATCCCTTTTGCTATTCTTACACTCGGTGGCATCACTCTGATCATTTACAACGGTATTGCCATTCGAAAGGGAGCTTTCGTCAAAGACGATGTCGTGCAACCGATCATGCAGGAACTCCAAAATCTCAATATTGACGGAGCAATCGCCCTTTGTGAGCAATACAAACTTCCCGTTACATCTGTAATGAAGGGTGGCCTGGCACGCATTCAAGATGACGAATTGGATATCGAGTCCATTGAAAAAGGCCTGGAAGAAACATCCGGTCTCGAGCTCGCCAAGCCTTTCACCTGGATCAATTTGCTTAACACCATCGGTTCGATTGCTCCCATGATTGGGCTGCTCGGAACAGTGGTAGGTATGATTGGGGCGTTTACCGTTCTCCAAGACTCGGGAATGGGAGGAGAGTCCAGTCAGAAGATGGCGGGTAACATTGGTAGTGCTCTTTGGACGACCGCTTCGGGTCTGGTTGTGGCAATACCCACACTTATTGCCTACTTTATTTACAAAACCAAGTTTGGTACCATTGTGGCCGAGGTGAACCGGGTTGCCGGTGAAATGGTCTTCACCTTGGTCCGTGCGGCACGCGGTGGCTTTGATGGCGAAGAAGGCGAAGAATATTACGAAGAAGCGGTTGCCCCCGGTGTTCCCGGTCCCGATGCCCCTCCTATGCCCCCCGCTTGATTTAAGCCAATTCAACTCACAGTATTTAGCACGAGGGCCAAGATAGTATATGAAAGGTTTCAAACCACCGGAGACAAACGATGCCCCTGACCTTACTCCGATGATTGATGTGGTCTTTCTTCTTATTGTTTTCTTCATGGTCGTGGCTCAAAGAATGTCCGAGCAATACATTGAGTTGTCAGCCATGGCTGTTGCGGGAAATTCGACCGTCAAGGAACAACCTCCGCCGAGAACGATTATCAGTATAGACGAGACGCCCGAAGGACAAAAATACTATTGGGGGGAAGCAGAAATTGATCTTTCACAAGTCGGAACTGTCGTAAAAAAGAATCCTGAATGGAAGGTCTTTTTACGGGTTCACCCGAAGGTGACTCATGCGGTGGTACAAGACGTAATGAAGGAAGTCGGCAATGCCGGGCAAGCGGATATCATTTTTGGAACCTGGCAAGTAGCCGCGGGTCCACCATCCTAGGAGAAAGCGGTACGATACATGGAAACTTTGAAAAAAATATTGGCGGATG
>JAURNO010000469.1 GCA_030830145.1 Verrucomicrobiota bacterium | reverse complement strand
ATATCCTACCCTCCGCAACCACGGGCGATACATAACCTGGGCCAACCTTCACCCTCCACTTGACCTTCAAGTCGCCAGGCCATGGCGAAGGGGGGCGAAAATCCTCCAACCTACCACTTCGGTCCTCCCCGAGCCAACCCGGCCAAAATTCATCTACAGCAAGAAGCGTTGGGACGGATACAAGGCTTAGCGAAAAAAGAAGAACAAAAAGTTTCATCCAGAATTTTTAGCGCAATCAAACCGTCAGGAACATGAAAAAAAACTCGACAGAAACTACTTTCCCGTAAAAGGTTGGAAAATAATCAAGCATGTAAAGGAATTGCATCCGAACAAGTGCGTCATGTTATTTTTTTAAACTTTTACTTACCCTATGTAACTTTTCTAATTTAGTAGCTGTATAAAAGGTAAAATCAACAAAGTATAACTTCAATCATAAGCAAAAAGACAGATTATGAAAAAAACACTTCTTTCTCTCTTCGGACTTGGGTTCGTCCTTGTTTCGATTTCGGGCAAACCTCTTGACCTTTCGAAAGTCTCAAGCAACGCAAACTGGCTCATGCACATGGACTTCGACGCCATGCGTAATTCAGAGGTGGGCGTCTTCATGCGAGACAAGATGGAGAAAATCCCCGAGGCCATGGACCGAATGGAGCAAATGAAGGATAAGTATGGAGTAGACCTGGAAGGATTTTCCTACCTAACCATGTCCGGCACGGGTGAAAAACACAAGGGCATCGCTATCATGAAAGGTGGTTTGGATCCTGACATGGTCATTGATTTCGCTGAATCAAGAGGGGAATTGGAGGTTAGCCGCATCGGCAAGCAAACGGTCTACTCAAGGAACCGCGGTCGCCACTCCATGGCTTTTGCGGCCTTAAAGAAGGGAGTCTTCGTCGGGGGACCGGATGCCGACTATGTGTCCGAGGGGATCATGCTCAGCAAGGGCAAGACCGCTTCCTACAACGGCCATCCCATACTTGAAATTCTGACAAACTCGGTCGAGGATCCTGGTTTCATCGTCTTCGCCGATGTTTTGGGTGCCGTCAAGAACACTGAAATAGACTCAAGAGTCATGCCCATGTTGGAAAAAGTAAAAGCCGGAGGTATGGTAATAGGAGAATCCAAAGGGCTTATCCAGGTGGTCGCCGTCGTTGAGACCACTTCCGAGGAAACCTCCAAGCAAGTGGAAGCCATGATTCGTGGAGGGATGGCCATGATTGACATGAGGGCAGCTCAAGACAAACGACTGGATCGTTTCATGCAGGGGCATTCGATCAAACGCGACGGAAAGATGATTTGGATGAAAATGAAACTTTCTTCCGACGAAATCATGGATCATCTCGAAAAGGAGATGAAAAAATCAGTCTGAATTAGGTTGCTTTGCTCATTCCGTTGCCAATTTCATGGCAATCCCATGCCTAAGGTTATGGTAGGAATGTAGAATGTCCGCTTTTTGGAAATAACTCATAACCTCGTTTAGAACGAGCAGGCCGCCCGGAAAGATATCCGCCCGAGAAGATGGAAGGGATGAATAACTAGAAACCCTTTGATCCAAAGTCATTTGCGATATCCTTTCAAAAAGAGCTGTTGATTCGGAAAAGGCGATACTGCTTTTGTCTTTTGTTTCCACACCAGCTTCCCCCGAAAGTATAGCTCGCAAAAACACTAAAGTTCCACCCGAACCAATCAAGGAGGAACAAGGAACTGACAGCATTGAAGAAGCAACCGAATGCAAGAGATCAGCAACGAAATTCTTTGCATCCCGGCATGCGGAATCGGCCCATCTACTGCTTGCATTGGCACAGAATCGTTCGGAGATGACGGAGGCTCCAAGAGGTAAACTTTCAAGGGCGGTGACTTTGCGCTTGTGCACGGCAATGATCTCCATGCTTCCGCCGCCTATGTCAATGGCATGAAAATCATCCAGCCCGGAGATCATGGGATCGGTGAGCAAACCTGCGGCAATTGCCCCTGCCTCCTCTGATCCCGAAAGAACCGAAATGGAAAGGCCGAGCGATTCCTGAACGAGGTCAATCAACTCCTGGGTATTTTCCGATTTCCTAAAAGCCTCCGTAGCTACGGCCTTCATCACCTCGACCTTGTGCATACGCGCAATCTTCAAAAGTTCAGCGAGTATTCCCAATATCCTTCCGATTGATTTTTCAGGAAAACGAATGCTTTCGCCTCCACCCTCCGTTAACCTGCACGCTCGGCTTTCTTCGGCAATAATGCGGGGGCTGGAATAAACGTCGACATCGGCGACAAGCAATTTGGTGGTGTTCGACCCAAGATCAAATACTGCGACTTTCATTTTCTAAATCAAAGAGCGTACCCTTCTGGACCGATGACCAAAGTGAATTCTCCCTTCGAGCTTGTAGAACGCTTGCGGATAATGATTTCGGATACGGTACCAACGAGAAAACTTTCATGAAGTTTGGTTACCTCTCGAGCAACGCAAACCATTCTTCCGTCTCCGAGCACCTCTTCGATCAACGCCAGGGTTTTCTCTATTCGGTATTTTGATTCGTACAAAATCAAGGACCCGCCGAATTCCTTCCATTCCTCGAAAACTTTTCGTGCACCAGCTGATTTCTTGGGGAGAAACCCTAGAAAAAGAAATTGATGAGTGGGCAATCCCGAGGCAGCCAAAACGGTAATCGCAGCGTTGGGGCCCGGTACCGGCACGATCTGAATCCCCCGGACTCTGCATTCCCTGACAAGTCGGAACCCAGGATCGCTGATGCCAGGGTATCCGGCATCCGAAACGAGGGATACGGATTTGCCCTGCTCGATAAGATCGGCCAGTTCGCTTGTCTTTTTTACCTCGTTTTCTTCGCGATAAGAGACCAA
Organism: Verrucomicrobiota bacterium; assembly: GCA_030830145.1. Lineage (GTDB taxonomy): Bacteria > Verrucomicrobiota > Verrucomicrobiia > Opitutales > Seribacteraceae > Seribacter. The sequence goes on along the minus strand of JAURNO010000469.1, from coordinate 2,156 downwards.
AGGTTTGGACAGAGAAAGGTGGTCGAGCAGTTTTTTCGTAACCCGCGTATCTTCGCATGCAATCAAGTCGCAATTACCCAATGAATCGCATACTCTAGAAGAGATATCCGAAAGATTGCCAATCGGGGTGGCTACCAAATAAAGGATACCGACTGAATCGCCCCCTGCGGTCACGGAAGGGGAGGGGGACAAAAGAAAATAAGGAGCTTAGCGGTTGAATCCACCGCGATCAAAACCACCGGGGAGACTGTATTCCCAATTCGCGGGGCGAGTTTGGGGCATTTTGTCGTCATCCGGGGAGGCAGTGAAACAACCGCTCAAAAGAAAAGTCAGGCTTGAAAGCAAGAATATGGCAAGAAGTTTGGTCATTGAATTTATCGAGTTCAAAGGGTGTTTTGTTTTTCGGGTACGATCTGAATTATGTCGCCGGGACGCAAGCGATTGGGCTGGCCAAACTCAGGTAAGATGTAAGCCAATGAGTATCCCTTTTGGGTGCTTTGCACCTTGATTCGAGCGGCCTCGGCGGTACCTTTCCAAAGCGTGAAAATCTCTCCTTGGTTCAAGCCTCGCTCACTTCCTATTGGAAGCATCAACATCCCCGAACGGCTGTCAATACGGGCAATGGTTGAAGGAATCCCATACTCGTTCATCATGGTCAATTCAGTGGAATCATCCATTACGACATCGGGTTTTTTCGGAGGTCCATCTTGTTTGGTTCCAAAAGGATTTTCTTGCTTATCTTCTTGTCCTGCCAAAGCCTCGACTCCACCTTGTTGCTTGGCAAGCATCTCGTCAATTCCCCGTTGATAACCAGCCGAATCGGCCAATTTGATTTCACGCTGCAACTGACTGAGTTTGGCACCGTGTTCTTCTTTGAGAGCGTCGATCTCAGCCGTGTGCATCTTTTCGGACTCGATCTTCTGCTGTTCGAGACCGGCAATGTTGTTGTTTAGAACCATGATCTGTTGCTCGGAAGCTTCCTTCTCGTCTTGCCGGAGCTTTTTCTCCTCGGCTAAGTCGGCTTCGGTATTTTGCAACTTCAGCTCAAAGTCGTTCGATTTGGCCTCCCATTCCTCCTTTTGGTTCTTCATGTCGTTGAAGAGATTTTGAGATTCACGGAGGGCTTGATCACGCTCCAATATATTCGCACGCAGGCTAGCAATCTCGCCGTACAAATCGTTGCGATTTTTATAAAGCATGCCCATGACCGTGCGTAATCTATTCTCGCGAGAAACTCCAGGGATGACACTACCATCTTCTTTCTTCACATCATGCTTGGGGAACTGGCTTAAGTCGGAAAACGGATTTTTGAGAGAAGCAATGCCCTCCGGTTTCGCATTGGGGTTCGGTTTCCATGCTTTTTCTTCTGAGTTCCAAAGAAACAAACTGATGGGAGAATTATCGCCACTGAGTTTCGGAGGACCAAACTCCATGGCAAGAACATCAAGTTTGTCGCGATAATCCTTCCCCCTAAGGATTACGTTCTCGGATGCTTTCAAATCATTGAGGGCGTTCTCGAGAGGATTTTCGTCATTAAGACCAACGGGTTGGTTATCCAAAAAAACTTCCTTGAACAAGGTCTTCTTGGAGGCTATGTCAGCCCATTGTTTCTCCTTGGAAGACTGAAGTATTTCATATCCGTTGGAAACTTGCTCATCCAAAAAAGCGTTGGTTTGCTCGGTTTTAGTCTTGTTTGTCCATGCAATCCAAACTGCAAGACCACACAACATGAATAAGGTCGTAATACGCAGGATTGTTGCGAAAATCGTAATTATTGCGTTCATAGGCTGATTCTAGTTTTTCAATAACATGGGTTCGATTGAAAGGGAATGCAAACCGAATATTCCGGTGAGCGGATCACGGGTAAGCTCGAACCTGGTAAATTTGAGCGCGGTCTAGCCCATGCGTCGAAATGATTTCGATCTCCAAGGCTTTCGTTGAAATCGTGGGAAACTCATGCGTCCGAAAAGGAAGGTTGTTGTCCGATACTTCGAGTAATTCTTTCCAATGACCGACTTCATCCATGAAAAAGATCTTGTAGTGACGAACGATTGAAGTTACCAAAGTAACGGAAAATTGGATAGGACGAGCTGGCACAATAAATTCGGAAGCAGGATCGAAAACCAAATCGAGGGAAGAAATATCCCGTGGTTTCT
>JAURNO010000468.1 GCA_030830145.1 Verrucomicrobiota bacterium | reverse complement strand
GTCCAATATCGAAGTTCCTCGCGATGATCATGTTTTGGAGATACCTGAGAACAAGCTACCTTACATCGTTTGTATCATCGATGAGCTTGCTGATCTTATGATGGTCGCTCAGGCTGATGTTGAGACCGGAATTGCCCGGCTAGCACAACTTGCACGGGCTGCTGGTATTCACTTGGTTATTGCTACGCAGCGTCCTTCTGTGAATGTCATAACAGGTGTGATCAAGGCAAACCTACCGAGTAGAATATCTTTCCGTGTTGCTTCTTACAGGGACAGTCAGACTATTTTGGATGGCAAGGGTGCAGAATCTCTTCTTGGTAAAGGGGATATGCTATTTATTCCTCCCGGCGGCTCGACTTTTACTCGAGCCCAAGGGGCTTTTGTCAGTGATGACGAGATTAACGGAATAGTTGAATTTTTGAAAATCAACGGACCTCCCCAAATTATCGAGGAAGTTCGGGATCAAATTGAAGCTGCTGGCGAAGATGAAGTACTTGGCGGTGGGGATGGCGATCCGGATGAAGATCCAATGATTCGCAAGTCCATTGAGATCATTCGTTCAACTAAAAGAGCATCAACCTCAAACCTACAAAGAAAGCTTAGTATCGGTTATAACCGGGCTGCCCGAATCATGGACGAATTGGAGGACAGGGGAGTCGTAGGACCCGACGTTCCCGGACAGGGTAGGGAAATCCTACTGGATCTTTAATAATTTGCGAATAATCGAAATCTCCGCTTGCAAAAAGGTTCCCATCAATGAAGTCTGAAATTGTAAACACGTAATCCAGATGGCAATAGGACAAAAATTAGAAGAAGCTAGAAATAGAAAGGGTATCTCTTTACGGGAAGCTTCAGAAAGCACCAAAATCCGTGGGGATTATTTGAGTGCCTTTGAGGCAGGTCAATTTGACATTGATCTACCGGAAGTTTACTTGCGTGGCTTTGTCCGCCTTTATTCTCGTTTTCTTGGATTGGATCAGGAGGCAGTATTGTCGGATTTGAACTTGGAGATGGGGAACACGTCCTCTCGTTCCGCTACAAAATCACTAGGTTCCTTGACCCCCCCCGACAGCACGGAAGGATCGGACTATTCCAACGCTCCTGCTCCTCCAGTCAAGTCTTCCGTCGAATCTGCAAATTTGCCCAATTTGCTTAAACCTTTATTAATCGTGGTGGCAGGGATTGTTCTTCTTACCATCGTGATACTCATAGCCTTTTCCGGTGGAGGCGACACAACCCAAGACGAAACAGAGGAACCGCCTTCAGGTACTCCCTCCATAACGGAGACCAATCCTTCTCCTTCCCCCTCTGATACTCTCCCAATCGGCGGTGAGCACTCCCTTCGCATTGCCGTTATCGCCCCAATCCAGCATTTAATTCTTAGAAATGAGGGCGGACCTTTTCCAGAAACGAATCAAAGAACGCGTGAATTCAAAAATTTGCCTGCCGGATGGGAGGGCACCCTTACTTTCAAGGATTCATTCAAATGTTATTGTTCTTCCCTTGAGAACCTCAGGTTTTTTGTCGACGATGGTTCGGAAAAAAAGATTGAAGGTGAAGGAAGTGGCAATTTTACCTGGAAACCCGAATAAGTGCCTCTAGATCGAATAAGGTTTTGTAAACAATTTATCGGTTTACTAACTACAGGTATCCAAAGGGGATGTTCTACCTCGAGGAGGGTGTTATGTTTAGTCTTAAGACCTTTTGCTTCCGAATGATTTTTATAATTACTTTCTCTTTCGGTTTCAATAATCCGATTGCATCCGTGTAGTCGTAGATTGACTCGATCTTTTTTCCTTTGAGCTCAATGATTATATCCTCACTTTTCAATCCAGCCATGTCTGCTGGTCCACCCTTGCTAACTCCTGAAAGAAGAACCCCTTTTTTATCTGTTTGGGAATAATCAGGTATGGTACCCAAGTAGACGCGCAAGCGCCCTCTTGATTTAGGTGGTGGAGCTTGTGCGACATAATCCAATTCATTCTGTTTGACCAATGCCTGAACCAATCTGCTGTAAAGCATGGAGCAATCGGCAACGCCTTTATAATTTATTTTGTCGGCTGTGTCCGATGGAGAATGATAATCAGGATGCAACCCAGTGAATGCACTGAGGATGGGGATGCCTTTTGTGAAAAAAGATGTGGTGTCGGTCGGGATATGACTGTCGTTTTGCAAATTCAGGTTGAGACCAACGGGAACATTGGCCTGCTGGATAAGTTTTCTCCAACCAGTTGATGAACCGACTCCATGGAGGGTAAGCTTTTTTTGATATCTGCCTACCATGTCCATATTAAGGTAGGCCAATATAACTCTTCTATGATCTTGAGGTTTCTTTTGAGAAATTTTGCGCATAAAGTAAGAGGAGCCCACAAGCCCAATTTCTTCGCCCGACCATGCTGCGAAGAGAATGTCGTACCTCGAGTTGAGGAGACCTCTTTTATTGAGATCCGCCAAGTATTCGGCTATTTCAAGAAGACATCCTATACCGGATGCATTGTCATCTGCACCAGGATGAATTTTACCCTTTTCAGACTTTTTGGCACGGGAGCTTGTTTTGCCTATTCCAATGTGATCAATGTGGGCCCCGATGACGAGAAATTGATCGGAAACCTTCCCTTTTTGCGAACGAATCCACCCAAGAGTGTTTCGCCCAATTCCTTTTTTTCTTTCTATAGCAATCGACAGTCGAAATGTTGAATTCTTCAGCTCGAAACCCAAGTATGGTTCCCCTTTCGCTAATTTTCCACACCAGGCTTGGAAAACTCTTGAGTTTTGGGCGAATAACTTGGATACGATCGATCGGCTGACCGAAATTGCATGTATGGAAATGGTATCCTTGGCTGGGCTAGCGGAAAACTCGATTAATGGGTCATTGGGTTGCTCGAAATCCGAAACGAAGATAATACCCTTCGCACCCAAATCCCGTGCTACGGAAGCTTTCTTTCTGAAGGTGGAGTCGTAGTAATGAGCTTGCTTCCGTTTTTCGGTCCATTGACTTGGAAGTTTACGCAAGACCATGACCCATTTGTCTTTGACGTCCAAATGCGTGTATGAGTCATACTCTGGCCACTCGGATGTTTTTTTTAGCCGAAGGCCATAACCAGCGAAAGTGATTTTATCGAATTCAACTTCGGCGGATTCACTAAAGGGCATGGGAGTCCATTCCTTGGCGAGTTGCAGAGTCGTGAAGTCCTCTCCATTCGATGAATTTTCAAACTTGCAAGCGGGGGACAGTTCGGCTGCATTGAAAAAAGGAAAACCCTGTATCCACTCGCCTTCAGATGTGAAAGGCTCAAGGCCAAACGCTTGAAAGGAATCAGCTACATAATCGCTTGCTAACTTTTCCCCTTTTGAACCTGTGAACCTACCTTCCAATGCATCAGAGCAAAGATAGGACAAATGATTTCTGACATCCTCATCGAGGATTTTTGGGGAGGTTGCCGTTCCTGCCCGTAGGGGTGTACCTTTCTTAGTCGAGTCTTGTTCAGTTGATACAAGTTTCAAGCGGTGGAGCACTTCTGCATGATTCCAATCCGCGATAAAAATTTGTGATTTTTTGTCACTCGTATTGGTGCTTGTCCATGAAAGTGTTTTCCCATCCGGAGAGAAACTAGGCAGTCCGTCGAAACCAGGAGATTGGGTGATCCTGATAGGTTTTTTTTCACCATTTATGTCAACCGCATAGAGTTCGAAATTATCAAACCCATGAAGATTGGTGGAAAAGATCAAATACTGATTGGAAGGATGAAAGAAAGGAGCCCATGACATTGCGTCAAGACGCGTTAGCTGTATCTCCTTGCCTGACTCAAGTTGCATACGGTAAATCTCCGCTTTGTGTCCACTTTTTGAAAATCTTCTCCAACAAATTTGATCTCCTTCTTTATTAAAAAAAGGTCCTCCGTCGTACCCGGAGGTGTGGGTCAGTTGCTGAAGGTTCTTTCCGTCCGAGTCCATTATGAAAATATCATTGAAGTAGGATTTGTCTCTACTGAAGATTTCCAATTCTTCATTGTTCAATGTTTTAGCGTAAGCATTTCGGTTTGACGCAAAAACGATCCGTTTCCCATCAGGCGAGAAGGAGCCTTCGGCATCATAGCCTTCGGCAAAGGTAATTCTTTCGGTTTTTCCAGTTGCGGTATTCGTTTTGAACAAGTCATAGTTCTTGTCGTAATCCCAACTGTATTTTCGGGCTTTGCCGCTTTCCCGTTCCTTCAATTCCTCAATCTCCTTCAAGCTGGCATTTGCATCAAGGTGAGTTGAGGAGTAAAGTACGGTTTTCTCATCCGGGTGAATCCACGCACAAGTGGTTTTTCCAATTCCGGAGGAAACGAGTTGGTTTTCCCCCGACAATAAATCCAAGAGATAAATTTGGTAAAAAGGGTTTTTTTTGTGACTTTCCGATTGATACACCAATTTTTTACCATTGGCGGAAAAATAACCTTCACCAGACCGGGCACCTTCGAACGTCAGTTGCCTTGCGTTTTTAATTACTTCATCACTGATTCCGCTAAAAGAAAACGCAATAAAGGCATAAAGATAAAAAAGGATGTTTTTGTAAATATACATAGGGTTTTAATTAAAAAAATTAAACCCCCGTTATACACGAAAACGGCCGAATCATCAACCGCTTGATTGGGAAACAGAAGAATTTACTAATTGATGTCTTCGTCAAGCAGTAGTTTTTTAGCAAACCAAAACCAAGTGTTTCCTTTGGTAAGGGCGGAGAAATCTATTTTTACAAAATCTCCGGATTTAGTGTTAAGACGCACCGTGACGTCTTTTACGTTCCTGCCCTCTATAATATTGCTGACGGTTTCCCGTGCTATGTCCAAATCGTCCGGGTATACGAAATTCAAGAAAGGTTTGTTCTTGAATTCGTCTTTTGAAAACCCCAAAAATTCAGCCCATGGGGAACCCGTTCCATGAAAAAGAATTTCTCCATCAACAATTTCCATCGTGCCGGAGAAATCGGAATCAACTGAAAGCCTGTCTAAAGTGAAGGATTTCTCTTCCTGAGGAACAGACCCTCTCATGGCAAGTTTATGGTTTTGATAATGTTTAGGAGTGATGTTGAGCCTTCTTTTGAAAGCTCTGTGAAAATAATGAACGCTTTCGAATCCGCACGCCAATGAAACCTGTTTGACGCTGACCTTGGTTGCCGAGAGCATTTTTTGGGCTTGTACGATTCTCGTACGGATCAAATCCTCGGTTGGACTTGCTTCGAATTCTTGTTTGTACAATGAAGCGAATCTACTTGCACTCAACCCCATCATGTCGGCCATTTGACCAATGGTCCATGCTTTTGAAAAGTTTTCGTGGACTTCGGATCGT
>JAURNO010000467.1 GCA_030830145.1 Verrucomicrobiota bacterium | reverse complement strand
TGATTCCGGAAATAAGCAATCCTGCTTCCGAGAGCCGATCCCGATAATCGTTGTTGAATTCGTAACGATGCCGATGCCGTTCGGAGATTTCTTCGCGGGCATAGGCTTGATGAGCCAAGCTATCTTTTGTCAATGAGCAGGGGCAGGCGCCCAGCCTCATGGTGGCTCCTTTGTCCTTAATACCGACTTGCTCTTTCATGATATCGATAACCGGATCGGAAGTATCGGGATCGAATTCGGTACTGTTCGCCTTTTCCAAGCCCAAAACGTTCCGGGCGAAGTCGATTACGGCAATTTGCATTCCAAGGCAAAGACCCAAGTAAGGTATCTTTTTCTCGCGAGCATACTGCGAGGCGATGATTTTACCCTCCGTTCCACGATCCCCGAATCCACCGGGGACCAAGATTCCGTCCAATTCGGCCAAATGAGCGTCTGGACCATCACGTTCGATATCCTCCGCGTCAATGTATAGAACCTCGACCTCGCAATCATTTCGAATACCCCCATGAACGATTGATTCGTTTACGGAGAGATAGGAATCCTGCAGATCCATGTATTTTCCGACCATTCCAACCCGAACTTTGTGCTTAGGGTTGAGGAGCCGATGCACGACTTCTTCCCACTCGTCCTGCTTGGGCTCGGGTGCATCGAGTCCAAGAAAACGGGTAACCAATGTGTCGAGCCCCTCCTTCTTGAGCATATGGGGAAGTTCGTAAATGGAGTGAGCCACATCCTGTTCTTCGATGACCGCTTCGGGAGCGACGCTGCAAAACAGACTGAGTTTTTCTCTGATTTCCTCGGTAATTGGTTGTTCGGTTCGGCAAATCAGAATGTCCGGTTGGATACCAATCTCCCTTAACTTAGCCACGCTTTGTTGAGTGGGCTTGGTCTTAAGCTCCCCGGCGGCTTTGAGGGAGGGAAGCAAAGTCATGTGAATGAAAAGAACGTTGGCCTTTCCCACTTCACAGGCAAATTGACGCATCGCTTCGGTAAAGGGTAGTCCTTCGATGTCGCCGATCGTACCACCTATTTCCGTGATCAGTACGTTGACTCCTTCACCGGCTGCATAAATGCGGTCCTTGATTTCATTGGTGACGTGGGGAATGACTTGAACGGTTTTCCCCAAGTATTCGCCTCGTCTTTCTTTGCGGATGACCGATTCGTAAATTTGGCCACTTGTCAAATTGTTGAACTGTGATAGCTTTCCGGAGGTAAAACGCTCGTAGTGGCCGAGATCGAGATCGGTTTCCGCTCCGTCGTCCAGCACATATACTTCGCCATGTTGGAAAGGACTCATAGTTCCGGGATCGACGTTCAGGTAGGGGTCGAATTTCTGAATTCGAGTGGTCAAACGTCTCTGTTCGAGCAGCGCACCAAGAGATGCCGCTGTTAGACCTTTCCCCAAGGATGAGACCACTCCCCCCGTAATAAAAATATATTTCATTATGATTTTCCCCTCATCATCATGAAATGACACGCTGGCGTAGTTCGGTGCAACAACCTTTTGCGCCCAAGGCATAATTTATTGTTAAATTATTCGGGAATGTGTAATGATCATGACCCAAGTTAGGTTGATTGAGCTTAATCAACATTCATCAGTCCAATGCATACTGCTTATATTATCTGCTTTAGTTTTCTTTTATCTAGTGATTTGCCACTTAATGTGGGATGATTACAATACTGTTTTCCAACAAGTACTTCACGATGTCTTCTCTTTTTAAGAAATACCTTATGGCCCTCACTGGTATTGTACTGATCGGATTTGTATTCGTACACATGCTCGGCAATCTGCAGATCCTTCTTGGCCAGGAATCAATCAATGCCTACGCCCACGCCCTACAAAGTCTCCCGTTGCCCATTCTCTGGGGCTCACGAGTTTTCCTCTTCGCTTGCGTTGTTTTGCATGCCTTCACCGCCTTCTTGCTGATCAAGGAAAACCGGGCGGCTCGTCCCGTTCCCAATGAGGTTGAAAAAACAAAGAGGGCGGGTTGGTCTTCGTTGCGAATGGGTCTTACAGGCTCGATCATCTTAGCGTTCGTCGTTTTCCATTTGCTTCATTTTACAACCCGAAACCTTTTTCCCGAATACGGAGAGCTCGAAACAGTAACAGGATCCCCCGATGGCGAAATGATCCATGATGTTTACACTATGGTCATAGCCGGATTCCGCATTGATTGGATCTCGATTTCCTATGTCTTTTGCATGTTTTTGCTCTGCCGGCATTTGGCACACGGAGTAGCTAGCACATTTCAATCCTTGGGACTTCGATCCGAGTCATGGAGCACGAAACTCGACTTTGCTTCGAAGGCTTACGCGTGGGTGATCTTCGTTGGCTTTTCGATTGTTCCTTTGAGCGTCTTGGCCGATAAGTACGGTTTGATATCTTACTACAGTCACAATAGTCTGATTACTGCCGATCTTCTCAAACAGTAGCTACTCAATCCCACCGACATGATACTAGAATCCAAAATACCAGACGGTCCCATTGCCGAAAAGTGGGACAACCACAGGTTCTCATCAAAACTCGTCAATCCTGCAAACAAGCGCAAATTTCGAATTATAGTAGTTGGTTCGGGCTTGGCCGGTGGCGCCGCCGCAGCAACCTTGGGCGAGCTCGGTTACAATGTTGATTGTTTTTGCTACCAGGATACTCCCCGCCGAGCTCATTCGATCGCCGCCCAAGGTGGAATCAATGGTGCCAAGAACTATCAAAACGATGGAGACAGTATTCACCGGCTTTTTTACGACACAGTGAAGGGAGGAGATTTCCGTTCCCGCGAAGCGAATGTTCACCGCCTTGCTCAGATCAGCGTCAACATCATTGACCAGTGTGTCTCTCAAGGAGTTCCTTTTGCCCGTGAATACGGAGGTTTATTAGCGAATCGTTCCTTTGGAGGAGCTCAAGTCAGTCGAACTTTCTATGCTCGTGGACAAACCGGCCAACAACTCTTGCTCGGAGCCTACAGTGCTTTGAGTCGCCAAATCGCAGCCGGTCAAGTCACCATGCATACAAGGCATGAAATGCTCGACATGGTAGTCGTCGGAGGTCACGCCAAAGGTATCATCACTAGAAATCTCGCCAACGGTGAGACAAAGGCTTGGACTGCCGACGCCGTTCTCCTTTGCACCGGGGGATACGGCAACGCTTATTACCTTTCCACCAATGCAGTCGGGTGCAATGTGACTGCCGCGTTCCGTGCCTATCGTCATGGTGCTGGATTCGCCAATCCGTGCTACACCCAAATCCACCCCACCTGTATCCCCGTTTCCGGTGATCACCAATCCAAGCTTACTTTGATGTCCGAATCTCTCCGCAACGACGGTCGGGTTTGGGTTCCCAAAGAGGCTCTCGATTGTGCCAAATTCCCCAATGACATTCCGGAGAGCGATAGGGATTATTATTTGGAGCGTAAGTATCCTAGCTTCGGAAACTTGGCCCCTCGCGACATTTCGAGTCGTTCGGCCAAGGAAGCTTGCGACGATGGTCGAGGTGTTGGACAAGGCGGGCGTGGTGTCTACTTAGATTTCGCAGATGCCATCTCAAGACTTGGCGAGTCCACGATTCGAGAGCGCTACGGTAACCTATTTCAAATGTACGAACGAATTACCGGGGAAAATGCTTACAAGCGTCCCATGCGGATTTACCCGGCCATTCATTACACAATGGGAGGCTTGTGGGTTGATTACAACCTGATGACTACGGTTCCCGGTTGTTTTGCCTTAGGTGAAGCTAATTTTTCCGATCATGGTGCTAATCGACTCGGTGCCAGTGCTCTCATGCAGGGGCTCAGCGATGGCTATTTCGTCATTCCCTACACCATTGGTGATTATCTCGCGAGTACGGGAGCAGGTGCTCTTAGCCCCGATGCCCCTGAGGTCAAGGAAGCTCTCGAAGGAGTGAGGGAACGCGTTGATCAATTAACTTCCACCAAGGGTAATCGATCTTCTCGCTCTTACCACAAGGAGCTTGGTCAAATTATGTGGGAATTCGCGGGTATGGCGCGTAATGAAAAGGGTCTAAAAAAAGCTATCGGCGACATTCAGGATCTAAGAGATGATTTCCATAAAAACCTTCTTGTTTCCGGCTCAAATGACACCTTGAACGCCGAACTTGAACGAGCCGGAAGGGTCCGGGACTTTCTTGAATTCGGAGAACTCCTTTGTCGTGATGCTCTCGAAAGAAAAGAGTCTTGTGGCGGGCATTTTCGGGAAGAATACCAAACCGCTGATGGGGAGGCTACTCGCGATGACGAAAATTTCGCTCATGCGGCCGTCTGGGAATATAAGGGCGAAGGCAAGACGCCGGAACGCCATCAGGAAGAATTGAATTTCGATAATGTCAAGCTTGCGGTCCGGAGCTACAAATAAGGAGATAGCATGAATCTCACCCTCAAAGTTTGGCGGCAAAGTGGCCCCGAGGACAAAGGCCATTTTGAAACTCATGAAATAGATGAAGTTTCCGAAGATTCTTCTTTTCTTGAAATGATGGATCAGCTCAATGAGTTGCTTCTATCTAAAGGCATCGAACCAGTTGCCTTCGACCATGATTGCAGG
>JAURNO010000466.1 GCA_030830145.1 Verrucomicrobiota bacterium | reverse complement strand
TTGTTGGCATGCGGTATGGTCAATGGGAGGTAGAGAAAGAAGGGCTTGCCTCTGTTTTGGCCGATCCAAGCCAAGGCTTCTTCAGCAAACAGATCATGGGTGTAGTCAATCCGTTTGGTCGCCGCTCCTCCGATGAACCCGGCGTATCCTTTCTTTGCTATCTGCTGAACTTCGTTTCGGAGCATCTGCTTGTCGAAGTTTTTCCAAAGGAATTCAGGGTAGAAATTATGGGCGTGAACCTGGTTGAGGTAGCCGTAGAAATAATCGAACCCTTGACCCAGGGGATGCCCTTCCTGACCGATTTCGCCCAGACCCCACTTGCCGATCAGGGCGGTGGAGTAGTTTGCCTTCTTCAGGGCTTCGGCCACGGTGAAGTCCTTGTCGCGAAGGCTTTGTCGGGTCATGTCTCCGCCAGCATTCCCCCGGACATGGGTGTGGCCCATATGCTGACCGGTCATCAGTACACTCCTGGATGGAGCGCAAACCGTACTCCCGGAATAGAATCGCGTGAACTTCATTCCCTCTTTGGCCATTCGGTCGAGCCGAGGAGTCTTGATCAATTTCTGCCCGAAGCATCCGAGATCTCCATAGCCGAGGTCGTCGGCCATAATGAAAATCAGATTGGGCTTGGATTGAGCAAGGGATCCGGCAAGGAGGCAGAGAGAAACGATAAGTTTTACAGGCATCTTACTTTTCTCCTTTGAGTTCTCGGACCGTGGTATCGACGAGTCGCCCGACATATCCTTGAAAGCGCTTGTCCACTTCGGTCGGGGTGCGTGGCATGGACTGGATCTTGGGAAGGAGAGATTTGGCCTTGTCGTCGAGATGGTCGATCGCATTCATCGCCAGCATGGAGGGGAAGCAACCGTTTTTGACCGGGTCGGCCGTTTCGCCCAGGACCTTGACCGCACTCTTTAGGTCCTTCTTATTGCCGAATTTCCCGAGAGCTTCGGCTGCAATGACCCGGACATAGGGGGAGGAATCCTGCAAAGCCTTGGTTAGGGCATCCTTGCCGTGTTTGACCCCGGCCCTTTCCTGCATGAGCAAGCCGAGGGCTCCCCAATAACGAACGGCGGAGTCCTTGTCTTCGAGCAGTTTCGCTATCTTAGGCAAGTCGCTCTTACTCATGGACGAAGCTATGTCGGCGGCCGCCCGGATTTTCTCGAATGGGTACTTCTTGTCGTCTTGCCCCATTTCATGGGGTGTGGAGCCTTTTGAACGGGAATGGATCTCACCTTCGGGCAAAAAGCCGACATCCCGTATTTTCGTGACATGATCGATATGAGCCTTCCTCATTTCAGCGAGGATTTTCGTATGTTTCTTTGATTTGACTAAGTTGTTCACTTCATCTGGGTCTTCCTGCAAATCGTAGAGTTCCTCGGGCGGTTTGGTTTTCCAGAAGTGACTCTGAGCCTCATTGAGCATTCCTTCGTCGAATAGGCGTTTCCACACTTGAGTCGTGGTGGTGACGAACATGTATCCGACGTGCTGACCGTATAGTTTGTGGGGCATGTAGTTGCGAACGTACACATAGCGCTCGCCAACCACGCTTCGCACCATGTCGTAACGTTCGTCCATCCTTCCCCGAAAGCCGTATCCGTACTCCTGAGCGGGAGCTTCGTACTTGCCCATAAAGGCATGGCCTTGCATGTGAGCAGGGGGCTTCTTGCCTGCAATACTCAAGAGGGTGGGGGCAAGGTCGACGAAACCGACCCGGCGGTTGCTCCTTCCTCCTACCTTGTAGTCGGAAGAAGCCAGGTGTTTCCATTTCTCGGGGACATGCACGATGAGAGGTACGTTGAGACCCGAGAAAAAGGGCCATCGTTTACTTCTCGGCATCCCTGACCCATGGTCTCCGTAATAGAAAATGATCGTGTCTTCTGCCACTCCTCCGTCCTTGAGTTCCTGGATTCTTGCTCCTATTTGGGAATCCATCTCGGTCATCTTGTCGTGGTATTGAGCCCAATCCTTGCGCACCTCGGGGTGATCCGGGTGGTAGGCGGGCACGCGTACCTTGGCCGGGTCGTGGACTTGGGTGTGGGGGCGTTTTCGGATCTGGCTTTCATGGCTGGTGGTAATGTTGAAAACGGCGAAGAAAGGACTGTCTGCGGTCCGGTTTTTCCAATGACCTTTCCGTCCACTTTCGTGCCAAACTTCACCCTCCTTGCGTAGGTTGTAATCTTCCTTGGAGTTGTTCGTGCAATAGTATCCCAGTTCACGAAGGTAGGCTGGGTACATCTTGTAGTCGGACGGCAAGTTGGTCATGCTTCGCATGTGTTCGGAGCCTGTCGAGGGTGGGTACATTCCCGATATGATGGTGGTGCGGGCGGGGGCACAAACAGGTGCGTTGGAGATAGCCCGCGTGTAGATCATTCCCTTGTTCGCTAGAGAGTCGAGGTTGGGCGTGGTGGCATAGTCGTCTCCGTAGCAACCGAGGTGCGGACCGTTATCCTCGCTCGTAACCCAAAGGATATTGGGGAGATCGGCTCCGTGAGAACCGAGGAGGGGCATGAGTAAAAGGGTGATGCAGGATAGGATATTCTTCATGTTAATAATCTCGTAAAATCAGGACTCGGTTGTTCCAACTATCACAAACCCATAGGGCACCGTCGGGCCCAATCGATACTCCGTGGGGGCGGTTGAGGGTTGTTCTTGGTTGGGCTTTGCCGCCCAAGATCGTTGATACTTGTTTGGTTTGGGGGTCGTAGAGACGGATGAGGTGATTGTTGTCGTCGGCAATAATCACTTTGCCGGCAGGATCCATGCAAAGGTGCTTGGGGCCGGAGAACGTAGCCTTCAGGGCATAGCCATCTCGGGAACCTTTTTTTCCAGTGCCCGCGACGGTGAAGATTTCTCCGTTCGGGCGGATGACGCGCAAAGCGTTTCCACCGCGTTCCAGAACATATAGGTTGCCTTCCTGGTCCATTGCACAGGCTCGCGGGTCGGCAAGTGGTTGTTCAAGAGCACTTTCTCCATCTTTAGGGGTCCCTCGGTTACCGTTTCCTGCAAGGGTGCGAATGAGTCCGCTAGTCAGATCTATGGCTCGTATCCGTTTGTTGTGAATGTCGGCGACGAGAAGCGTTTTCTGATCAGGCGTGAGACTGATCGATATGGGGTCAGCCAATTTTGCTCTGGAGGCTAGGCCTCCGTCCCCCGAAAAACCCTTTTTTCCAGGTATGCCGGCAACGGTGTGAATCAGGTTTGTTTTACCATTGATCATGCGGATCAAGTTGTTCCTTGTATCAGATACGTAAAGGTCCCCGTTCGAGGTGCGGGCCAGGTTGTGTATTCCGTTGTATATGCCTTCTGTTGCTTCCAACCCATCTCCTGCAAAGCCGTCTTCTCCATTACCCGAAAAAATCCGGGCCTTCCCATCTTGCCCAA
>JAURNO010000465.1 GCA_030830145.1 Verrucomicrobiota bacterium | reverse complement strand
GGACAAAGGAGTCACCTTCACCATGAACCTGAAGAAAGGCCCCGCCGCCCTTCATACTTGGTTCAAGGGAAAGGACGAACTCATGCTCAGTGCCTATTACGTCTACCTGACCCGCAAGGGGGATGTCCGTTGATTGGCGGGGTTGGGCTGGCCTAGACTTCGCTCAAGGTCTCGGTGCTTCCGCCGAAACTTTCCGCTTCCACGCCGAGTTTGTGAAGCATGGTCAGGTAAAGGTTGGAGAGCGGAAGCTCGGTGTACTTCATTTCGCCACGCCAACCGGAGTCGGAACTGATTCCCGAGGTGGCTTGGTGCTTGTCGTTGCCCTGGCCGTACTTGAGGTATTGACCGTGTTTGAAACCCATGTTTTTGGCACCCATGAGCATCATCGGGTAGTTGCGTGAGAGGTGAAAGGCACTGGAAGCCGATCCGAAAAGGATTGCCGTATTGTCGAGCATGTTCCCCCCGCCTCCGGGCTCAGGGGTGTCTTTGAGCCGGCTGGCAAAGCGGCCTAGTTCTTCGTTGATGAACCTGCAGTAGATTCCGAAATTCTTGTACCCGTCGGGTTGCTTGGTGTCGTGCGAAAGAGTGTGGGCGGCTCTGTATCCCACGGCCCGCGAAAGGTAGTCGCTTACGCCCACGCCGTTTTCCCGTCCGAGTTGGTAGGTTGCGGTCCGCGTGGAATCGGTTTTGAAGGCCAGGTAAATCAGCTCGTACATGGTACGCAGAAAATTACGCGGGTCCTCGGCGGTGACCTCGAGTTTGAGGAGATCCGATTCCACCTTCGGCATGGGAATGTTCAACCACCTTTTGGCTTTCTCCACCTTGCGTTCCGTATCGCGCACCGACTGTAGGTAGTCGGCAAGGGTTTCCTGATCATGCTTGGAGAGCGAACGGTTCAAGGAATTAGCATCCTCCAAGAGGTCGTCGAGAGCGCTTTTGCTCAAGGCAAGGCGGCGCTCGGCATCCGGACCGCTCTTGACGAAGAGCATGTCGAAGATGCGCTTGGGCTTGTGCTCGGCGGGAATGGGCCTGCCTTGGGCATTGTAAGACATAGTGTGGGCTCCGCGCGGGGAACCGGTGCCGCCGTCGGTGGACATGACCAAAGAGTGATGGCGGGTGTGTTTGCCGACCTGAGAGGCAAACACCTGATCGAGCGAAATACTGTTTTGGTAGGGATCGTCCATGGCCCCGGTGTCGGCGCCGGTGAGAAACTGGTCGGCATTGCGGTGCCCATGAACTTTTCGAACTGCGGGGTGCGACAAGCCGGAAAACACGGTCAGATCGTCACGCAAGGGATGGAGGGTTTCCATGCACTTGGTGAAAGTAAAATCCTTGCCCTTGCCATGAGGAAACCAACTCCAATCCTTGAAGGAGGGATCCTCTTCAAGGGGCATGGGGACTCCGTCCGGCAGGTAAAAGCAGGCCAAACGTTTCCGATTGGCGGTTTGCTTGGCGGCCTGAGCAACAGACGAGAAAGACTCAAGCCAAGGAAGGGCCAAGGCAATACCCGAACCCCTTAGGAATTTCCGTCGATCCAATGTGGAGATATTCATGCTCGTTTTCTTTTCACTTTCAATTCAACCGAAATAAATCACTTTTCACAACCAGAATTACAAGATCCGTCAAGCCGTTCCTCTTCTTGCGAAGGTCTGCGGCAATACGGTCGACCTCCGCTCGGTCGCCGAAGGACAAGGGACGTCCGAGGGCATAAGCGCAGAGCTTGTGAACCATGGCCCGGGTAAATTGATCTTGGCGGTTGGCCAGAAGGTATTCCTTCACTCCTTCCATGCCATGGAGTTCGTCCTTGTTGTAGAGAAGGCTGCTCGCATCGACCGGTGTGTCTGCAATCTTGTCACGCCATTGACCGAGGGCGTCGAAGTTCTCGAATGCAATGCCCCAAGGATCGATCTTTGCGTGACAGGAAAAACAAGCCGGGTCATTGCGGTGATCCTCCATGCGTTCTTTGAGGGAGAGCTTGAGGATTTCGGGGTCGGCCAAGTCAATCTCAGGCACTGCGGGAGGCGGAGGGGGCGGCGGGTCGTTGAGGAGGTTTTCCAAAAGCCACACCCCACGCTTGAGGGGGTTCGAATCCTTGCCGTTGGAGTTCATCGCAAGGAGTCCCGCTTGTCCGAGCAGACCACCGCGATTGCTTTCGGGTGGGAGGCCAACCTTGCGCAGGTGGATGCCAGAAACTTCAGGTAAGCCGTAATGTTCCGCAAGCCGATGGTTCGCCAGGACATAGTCCGAGTGGATGAAATCCATTACCGTTTCGTTGTGCTGGAGCATTTCTGCAAAAAGCGCGATAGGTTCCTCCTTCATGGCCTCCACCAAAAGCGGATCGACTTTTCCATAGGTCTTGGTATCGAACTTTAAAAAATCCAATTGATCCATGCCCAACCACTGGCGGGTGAAATGCCGGGCGAATCGTTGAGACTTGGGATCGTTGAGAAGTCGTCTGGTTTGTTGCTCCAGAACTTTTGGATCGGAAAGCTTTCCTTTTTTCGCCAAGCCCATCAGCTCTTCATCGGGCTGACTACTCCAAAGAAAGAAAGACAACCGGCTGGCCAATTCAAAGTCTGATACTTGCTGATTTTGGTTCTCCTTCCGGTCGGATCGAACGAGGTATAAAAACTTTGGCGACGATATTACGGAGGCAAGAACCTCGAGGGTCGCCTCCTGCGAATCTTCACATTGCGGACGGAGGATATTGAAGAGTTTCATCTTTTGATCCACCTCCGCTTCGCTCACCGGACGGCGCCAAGCCCGGGCCATAAAGCGGGAGATCACTTTGCGGACATAGGCCTTTTCATCTTTATCCTTTCGACGGTCGGCGAATATCCGCTTGTGTGATTGCGGTGGCCATTGGTCCAAGGCGGGGGCGATGATTTCAACATAATCGATAACCAACGATACCTGAGCTCCGGAGGTGTTGTGCAGAGAGAGAAATTCCGCGGGGTTGGGCATTTGGCCAAGTTTGTGGGTTTTGCGAAAGGAATTGCGCGGAGCATCGTCGAGAGCCACCTCCCATTCGTAAAAACGTGCTTTGCCGGGTGGGGCATCGATACGCAAATCAGGACCTCCGACGTTCTCCGAAATACGTGAATCGTTACTCGGTTGGTGCCCGAAATACAAACGTACGGTCGGCATGTGATGGCTTTCATTCTCGAGGCGGGTGGCCCGGATACGCACTCTCATGTTGCCGGTGTCGGGCAGTCCGTCCCCCAAGTCGATGATGAATTTCTGATTGGCGGGAATCACCAAGACGTCCGACGACACTGTCGGTATCTCAGGCCGCTTGCTTGTGGGTTTCCATGCATACTTGGCGCCGTGGTAGCTCCACTGCGATCTGAGTCCGTTGCCGGTAATCATGTTCCTGAATTGCGTGTTGCCCGATTTCAGTCCGTACTTGGCCTCCTGCTTTTTGGTGGCTTCATCCGGCGTGGTCACGCCTTTTTCCATCTGCTTTTTTTTCTTTTCCACATAAACCGCATAGTTCGAATCCACTTTGGCCGATGCGGCCTTCATCGTCATACCGTAATATACGGGGGAGGGGCGATCGCCTCGGATAGTGGCCAAATCCAATGCCCGGCGGGCCTGGGCACGGTATTCACCAAACTGCACAGCGGTCATCTGAAGCATTTCCGAACTGTTCTTGAATCCGTCCTCGGACGAAGTCTCCGGTGGCAAGTGGCGGGAAAAGTCGTGAGGCAAACCAAGCAGGTCCTGCATTGCGTACTTGTATTCGTAGCGGGTCATCCTACGGAACTGAGTATGTCCCTTTTCACTTCGTCTTATTTGCGAGGCAGCTTGAATTTCACCGGACAACCAATCGACGACAAGTGCTTTTTCATCGTTCGTTATCTGTTCCTTGGCGTCCTCG
>JAURNO010000464.1 GCA_030830145.1 Verrucomicrobiota bacterium | reverse complement strand
GGTTCCCGACCACAATTTCACCAATTTTTTCCATCATCTTTGGGTCGAAGCCACCGCCGTTAGTCGGGGAACCTCCTTGCCAAGGAGAGAGGTACCGATGAGTGAACCCTTCGTCCTCCTTGACCTCAATCCAGGCGGTTGCTTTGGATGACAAAATCCCAAACGCCTCTCCCGACTTTAGGGTCGGGAAATCAGAACCCAACAGCGGAACCGAAACCAAGAGGATCAAAAAGGTAAACTTCCACAACATGGTTCCCTCCTTGGTCAAAAAGCCCGAAATCATTAATAGACGTAACGATAATAGACCTCAAGCATCAGGGTGCAAAGGGTCGTCCGGTAAACTTCGTGATCACCACCTGAACGTTTTTTGGTCAGACCGCTTCCTTCATTTGGCCAACTGCCGTCTTCCGATTGAGCGGATATAAGCAAGGGTTCCATCCTTCGGTTCCAGGAAGACCAATACGCTCCACCGTAATTGTAGAGGGCTTGCGTGTCGTAATACCAGGAATACAAGTTGGCATCCCCGCTATTGTAATCCATTCCCTGGTTATTCTTGAGAATGTGCTGCATGGCTTTCTTGAGTGTTTCTTCCTTTTGATCATCGGATGGATGACCTTTACCCCAAGACTGCAAACCCAACGCCCCAACTCCGGTAAGCTTGTGTTTGATATTATTCGAATCCGACGCCTTGCGATAACCGAACCCACCGTTTTTAGGATTGTAAACCCGGTAGAAATTCTTGACCGCGGCTTTCAAAGCGGGCTCCAATCCATCAAAGACGGCACCCGTATTGTAAGCTGCTTTAAGGGCCTGAAGCTGCCATCCGCTTACCGAAGTATCACTAGACGCGTTTTTGTTCTTGCCGAAGTCAACGAAACTTGAGTTGGCCGGTCCTTTCCTTGTTTCCAAGTAATACCATCCACCGTCTTCCTTTTGACCATTGACGATTCTACCGATGGCCTTTTGAAGGACGGGCAAAATAAAATCCTTTTCGGTCATCCCGTACGCCTCCGCCATTGCATAAGTCGCGATACCCTGAGCATAAGCCGCTCCATGTTTGTTATTCGTAACGTAGAGCCAACCGTCTTTTTCATCTCCAAGCTCAACGAGGTAATTGATGCCCTTGGCAACGGCTTCGCCATACTCAGGGGAGTCCGTCAATTCACAATGTCCCAAGTAACTAAGAAGGGCAAAACCCGTCATGGCTCCCTTCGAAGTCTTCCCCCATGAACCATCGGCATTCTGATGAGCAGTAAGCCAATTCAAGGCCTTGATCACCGCTCTTTCCACGGAATCGGGTTTCCTCACCCCTGCTCGGGTCAGTCGGCTGACGCGACCTAGTTTGTCACATCGACCACTCATGGATTTGGGCACCGCAATTCCTAGAGAGTTTACGGCGATTCCTACATTCCGTACGGTGTCACCCTTGGCCTTCGGTAGATCAAGGGGACGTTCGTCATCGCCGCGGAAGACAGTGTTGTCAAAAGCCAACGTATTTTGTTCGTCTTCATCAAACAGGAGGGCATTGGGGTCACCCACGTCCTTGCTTTCGTCATCCTGCCCTACCCGCTCTATTTCGCTGTCCGTTGCGTTGACAAGACCCAGATCGGATTGACCCGGATCAGTAACTTCCTGAACATTCTGAGCGGAAACTTTCGTCTGGTCCGAAACACCTTGGTTGGCCCCTGCAATATCAGGATCGTGCACCTGGGCTTCCCTCATTGCATTCTGGTTGTCTTCGTTCGCTCCACCCAGGGTATCATCCCCTTCTCCACGACCGGAACTCCCAAGCTTTGCGCGCTCTCCTCCCGAATCAACGTTGGTACGGTCACTGAGAGGAACCTTTGACCCTTCGGTTTCGTCACCGGCAACTTGTCCGGCCTTGGCTATGGTTCGGGCCCGATCTTCCGACCCTGATGATGGGAGAAGGAAATAAAGGGAAACCAAACTCATCAAAAGTGTACCATAGGACATTCCGAGATTGAGCCACGGTACGGCTCCAACTCCTTTTTTACTTTTCTTCTTCTCTTCGAAGAAAGCCAAATGAGAAAGAATGCCTACCCCCAACACCGCGAAAACCAATACTGCGGCCAGGAGCATGACTTTGGCCAAAATCAGGTTACCCAGTATCGCAAGAACCAAGGTGGCCGATAAAACAAGAGAGAGCATGGTTTTTGTATTCATACCATGCCCTCTCTTCTTTTAAATTTATGATCCCTCTTCAAACCAAAAGGGAAAAGGGATACCGAAATCTGTGACAGAATCAATCAGCGGCTGCAAATTTACTCTTACAACCTTTGCAACAGAAAGCGACCTTTTCACCTCTTGAGTTCGTTGCGGTTATCGAAGGGTTGGCTTTGCGGTTTGGTTTGATCGGGCACATCGCGTTGAGGGATGAAGAACTTGAAGAAGAACCATTGCTGATTTTGGCGTTGTGTTTTCCGTCTTCCTGTCCTCCCCCATAGCGGCCTAAGTCAAGTCCGACCTTAAGCGAGGCTTCCATGATCAAGTTCATGTAGTAGCTTGGGTCTCCTTCGGAATCAACATGGTATTCGTCACTGAAAACAATACCGTCGCGGTTGCGAATGTTATCTCCATTGTCCTGCCAATAGTAAGGCTTGAGGTTTTGTCCGGACCCGTCGAGGTAGCCTTCGCCCTGCCAGGCATTTTGAACGAATTCCTTGAAGGACTTCGCAAAGGTCTTGCCACGGTCGACTTGGAACATGATTCCGCGGTAAAGTCCTCCATAACCATTCAAACCACTTCTAAGTTGTTTCAAGTCGTCCATGTAGTTGTCTTCGGGCTTGCGGTTGAAATTCGGAAGGTGGTAATCAGGCTGAGCCTCGTCTTGAAAGACAAGAGCCAAGACGTTTTCCTTCTTCGCCGCCTGAGCAAAAAACTTGAGTGTGCGTTCACCTTGTCCGTCGACGATCAAGACCCTTTTTTGATAAAGGCTTTCATCATTCTTGTAGTAGGGCAAGAGGCGCTCTTTGAGAAGAGTGTCTTTCATCTCCTCCAACGCTTTTCGAGTACTGAGAATAGACCCACTACCGTCAACGTGCATCATGATGTAAAGGTTGCCGTCTTTTGGCAAGTGATCGTAATTAAATCCATCGCGATGTCCACGCCCTCCGATACCGTCGACATCTCCGACTCCAACTCCGACTCCGACTCCAGGTTCACCAACTCCCAATCCGAGAGGGTGAGCTACTCTTCCTGAAACCAAACCAGCCGCTGAACCGGCACCGGCTCCCGAGACCAAACCGGCAACACCACCGGCTACTCCAGGGGCAACGGCCAAGGCAGGTCCTCCCATTTCACCGGGGTTGCTTTCCGGGCTCTTGGGGTTGGTCATTGCAGCAAGTTCTTCACCATCGGTGTATCCATCGCCGTCACTGTCGGAAGAGCCAGGGTTCAATCCATAAAGCGCTTCCAAGGATGCTGGTACTCCATCGGAATCCGCATCATCACCAGGTGCAGGTGTGCCGGGCTTACTCCGGGGATCCAGTGGGTTGGACATTCCTTTGATTTCATCGGCATCAGATACGCCGTCCTTGTCGGTGTCATTCGAATTGGGATTGGTCTTGAAAGAAGGTTCCATTGCATCGGGTACTCCATCGTTGTCGGAGTCAGGCCCGGCAGGTTTTGCAGGGGCTGATGGAGTGTAAGTTCCAATGCCGCCAAGCGCAGGAACGGCTTGACCTTCCATCACGGCTTGGCCAATACCAGCGCCAAGCCCTGCGAATCCAGCTGCTGCTCCGAGTGCAGGACTACCGACACCGGCTCCCACTCCCTGCGAGGGGAAATTGTAAGCATATACTTCCGCACCTTTGCCGACGCCTGGCATAGACCCTTTTCCAAAACCGTCTCCGTCTTTGCCAAAGTCACCAACTTTGCCTAACTCGTCATCATCGTTACTCCGACGGTCGTCCGGAACGAAATTACCAATGTCGACGCGGTCGTTTCCGCCTCTGTCCAATCCTATGTCCTTACGATCCAGGCGGGCAACCAAGTCATCGTCGTTGTTATCGATCACCACCAAATCCTCATCCAAGTCACGCAAGCGGGCATCGAGAGAAACCACTTCGTCATCATCGTAGCGAACTCGGTCTCCTCTACCACCGCGGCCTCCATGACCACCGTTTCCACCTCCGCCGACTCCACCTTCCACACGACCATGTCCAATATCAAGACCTGCTCGACGAAGGTGACGGTCGTCATTGTCAACATAAAGAACATCCCGGTCGGCGTCGCCAACAACCGTGGTAATTACGTCATCCTCCACCACGACTCCGTCCAAACGGTCCTTGTAGGCAACGGGGTTGCTGTTGTGAATGAATCCACCGGCGTTTACGGTTACGAAGCGATCCACGGATTCCAAAACGTCTCCGGTTTCCGAATCTCTGATTGTGTAAACGACTTTGTACTGACCCGGCGTATTGACATCCACGAAAGATACGGTTTCCACAAACGGGGTGTGATCCTCTTCGCTTATCGATGCAGAATAACCCGGATCCACCCATTCCTTGCCGATTGGCCACGCTATGCTGGATCCACCGTCAAGGGAAATAATTGATCCTTCGCCTTGCGGGACATCGACTGCCGACAGGAGTTCACCTTCGTCGATCACTTCCGGAGATTCATCGACCAAGTCACCGTCTGCATTCTGATCACCGGAAGTAAAAGCAATGGCAAGCAGGCAACCAAAGCCAAGTGCCAAGGTATACCCGGCAATCAAACTTGCCAAAGCAGGCGTGCGATGCTTTGGGTCAAGTTGGGATTCCTGTTCTTCGGATTCCAAGAGGTTGTCTTCCTCCTCTTCAGTCATCGAATCCGTCTTCTGATCGTTCTTCTCCGTCATTTTCTTGTCCTTCGTTAGGTGTTAGAGTGGAAAGGCTTTTGTACTGATTAAATGCCAAATGGGCCATTACTATGTGACCTGCAACGCATAACAAACCGACCAAAAGAAAAATCGGATTGTTTACGACTGTTTGATCAATGACGCCCCAAATGAGGATAACCAATACGGCTGCTCCTAGTGCAAGGGATATCAATAGTTCTTTGGCCATCGTGGTTAAATTAAAGCTAAATATTATAGTTTAACAAGGTAAAACTAGGAAATTGAGTACAAGTTGCGTTTGCCGAAAAGTATGCTTTTCAAAGATAGTCCGATCGGAGGGTTAATATTGTGCAAGACGCATGGAAAGAAAGTTTATTGATAGTAGTAGAATTTTGATCACGATCAATTCGTATAATCATTCGTTGTTTACAATAGTTCTGCCTTCAGTCTTTTTTTTTGGACAAAAAAAGATGAAAAATTTCTTCACTGTACTTTCCAGGGAACATTATCAGCCTTGAGCATGAGGGGCAGTTCCGATATAGGCACCCAATTATAGTCCAAATCGCGCAAAACCGCCTCGTCCCGGATTTTATTGAAAACACCAAAGCTTTCGGAATCGGAAAAGACGAACAAGTTCAGAAAAAAGGACTGACGAACACTTCTTGGGGCGTTTCGAACCGAGGAAAGGAATTGCTCGAGAATCTGTTCGTTCATCGGATCGACTCCCTTATCAGGGTCCACTTCGATTTGGAAACGTTTGTCGGGGGTTTGATTCCAGGTAAGCCCATCTTCGTTTTTGGTAACTTTACCTATTCCAAAACGAACCATGGGAAACATCTTGCCGTGAGCGACAATCACCGGGAGTGGTTTTTTCTTGGTGTCTTTTTGCTGGGGAAGACTGACCTTGCGGTAAGGTTTCTTCTTTAGTTCTTGGGATAACTCCTGGTGCTCGAGAATCGTTTCGAGTCGGGCCACTTCCTCCTCCAAACTAAGTCTTTCCTCTTCCTCGTTGAGTTCAAGTTCCTTTAGGTCTTCGAGCTTTTCCTTCTCTCTTTTTGCCAAGGTCTCAGCCGCGGAGGCATCGCTGCTCAAATCATCCAAATCGTCCTTGTTGTCCTTGATTTCTTCCCGCATCCGGTCAGCCTCGTCTTCCAGATCCTCCAAGACCTCGATTTGTTCGTCCTGTAAATCGAGAAGAGAATTTTTCAACTGCTCCCGCTCTCGGATCAATTCCGATTTATTGTCATCGGTTTTTACCAATTTGTCGTACAGCTCGACGCTTTTCTTGTTCACGCTCAGAGCCAACAGGAGGGCAATAAGGATAATACCACCAAAAGTATTGCAGAGGGTATCCAGCAACATGTCCAAGCTTCCGCCATCTTCTTCTTCTCTTGCCATATTCTAAAGAGTCATCAGGGAGTCATGAACAGATCCTCGAATACGTCCGGGGTCTTGTCGGTGAACAAAACAGCCGCCTCTTCATGAATCGGCTCGAACCCGTATTTGAAGCCAAGCATGCGGGTCAGGTTGTTCTTGGGATCGCACAAAAGAGCAAAAAGGTTTTTCTTGATCATCCCGCTCCTCCCCGGAACGTT
>JAURNO010000463.1 GCA_030830145.1 Verrucomicrobiota bacterium | reverse complement strand
GGGCAGGTTATCCATTGCGATGCCGGTCCCAGTGTCGTTCGAGCGTATCCCGTTACAAAGAGCGGGGCGGGCTATGTCGCCGAGATCGTCGACGTACTCAACGGGGCAAGCAAGGACAAATGGTTCCGCCCCTCCGACGTGGCTACGGCTCCCGATGGATCTTTGCTTGTAGCGGACTGGTATGATCCGGGCGTCGGCGGACACAATATGCGGGACCTCGATAGAGGCCGTATATTTCTCGTCGCTCCCGACGGACATCAATACCAATCACCCGAGGTCGAAGTTTCCAGTATCGATGGAGCAATCGCTGCCCTCAAGAGCCCGAATCAAGCAACGCGTTACCTTGCCTGGCATGCTCTGCAAAAGAAGGGCAAGAGAGCGGAGACGGCCTTGCAAAAGCTTTGGTCCGATTCCAGTCCAAGGCTTCGAGCCCGAGCCCTTTGGCTTTTGGGCAAGATCAAGGGTCGGGGACAACACTATGTGGACCTGGCGAGCAAGGACAAGAATCCGGATATTCGCATTGTCGGTCTTCGCCTTGCCCGTCAATTGTCAGACCTCAATGCGGTCGAGGTTGTGCGGAAACTGGTTTCGGACGATTCGCCCGCAGTCCGACGAGAATGCGCGATTGCTCTTAGGCATGAAAAGACTATCGAAGCAGCCGCTCTTTGGGCTGAGCTCGCGATTCGCCATGACGGTAAGGACCGTTGGTATTTGGAGGCTTTGGGTCTTGCCTCCGATCTTAATGCGGACGCCTGCTTCGACGCTTGGCTGGCCAAGGTGGGGGACAAATGGAATTCACCCGTAGGTCGCGATATCATTTGGCGTGTCCGTGCAAAGTCTGCTCCCAGCTATTTGGTGAAGATTCTCAAGGACGCAAAGGTTACCACAGAGAGTCATCCTCGTTTCGTTCGGGCGTTGGATTTCCACTCCGGGCCCGAGAAAGTCAAAGCCCTTGAATCCCTGCTTGATATTTGAGTAGCGTCTTGTCTTGGATTGACGTCAACCAAGCTGTTTTACTTGGAAATGAGGTACGAGATATTGCTCATCTTTGTTTTCTTCGCTGCCGCCAGTTGGGTGTGTGGGAAAGAAGAGGCTACGCCAAAAGATCGGCTTATCGTCGAGACGCTCATCCGCCTCGAGCGTTTCGACGTATCGGGGAATGAAAAATGGAAAGGGGCAGTTCAGCGCTACGTATATTCGCAAAGAGGCCAAGAGGGTTACTTCGAACTTGTCGAAAAGTTTTCGGTACAAGCCGAATTGCCCGAGTTACTTCGCCTCGTGGAAACGGATCCGACTTCCGCTCAGTCTGCCAAATCCGTCCAACTTCTCTTCCGCTTCGGAGAGCAAAAGTCGCTTTCGAGGTTACTTTTCGCAAGTACCAAAGAAAAATCCAATGCAATCGCCGCCCTTATAGGCTTTGTTAAAACCCCTCAGGCTGAAAAACTTCTTGCTCAGCATAAAGCGCTCAATGATCCCGCGAAGACGGTTGGAAGGGAAGCACCTGCTCTTCTGTCTACGCCGCAGGATATTGATGCACTCGCTAACCGCACCGGAAACCCAACGAAGGGAAAAGCGGTTTATCAAAAGTTTTGCTTCGCCTGCCACATTGCAGGAGACCTTGGCATCGACTTTGGCCCGGGTCTGTCCGAGATTGGCGACAAGTTGCCCAAGAGCGAACTTTTATTGGCCATCGTAAAACCCAATGCAGGGATTAGTTTCGATTACGAAGGTTGGACAATAGAAACCAAAGAGGGGGCGATTTGGGCCGGGATAGTGAGCGAGAGCGATCACGATTTAACGGTTCGAATGGCAGGAGGCGTCAGTCAAAAAATTAAAAAAACGGATATTACCAACCGCACCAAGATGAAGGTCTCCCTTATGCCTGAGGGTCTGCATCTTGCAATGTCCGAAAATGAATTGGTCGATTTGGTCGAGTTTTTGTCCGTTTTAAAGAAAAAAAAAGTGCTTCCCTGAAATTGTTTTTCATGGTGCTTGTACGCTAAGCTACCCCAAAGAAAAAAAATGGAAACATTCCTCCGAAGAGACACAATCTTCGGAGCGAAATTCCAAAACACCGTTTTGACATTTAAGGGAAATAAGCCGTGAAATGTCCAATTGCAATTATTGGAA
Source organism: Verrucomicrobiota bacterium (assembly GCA_030830145.1). Taxonomy (GTDB): domain Bacteria; phylum Verrucomicrobiota; class Verrucomicrobiia; order Opitutales; family Seribacteraceae; genus Seribacter. The sequence goes on along the minus strand of JAURNO010000463.1, from coordinate 5,660 downwards.
ATATCTCTAAGGTTAGAAAAAATACCCGATTAGGCATTCATTGCCACATAACCTTTTGCCTGGCTTACAGTTTGACCAAACCATGAACAACAAAATTCTTTGCGTGGATGACGAAGAGTCCATCCTTCGTGGTTTTCAATTGAATTTGAGAAAGGATTTCGAACTTCATCTCGCTTCAAACGGAGTTGAAGGCTTGGAGGTTTTTGATCAAGAAGGTGGTTTTGCCTTGGTTTTATCCGATATGCGGATGCCGCAAATGGATGGAGCGACCATGCTTTCGGAAATTAAGAAAAGAGACCCTGAGGTTGTTACCGTGTTGCTGACCGGGCATACGGATTTCGAGTCTGCCATGTCTGCCGTAAACGAGGGAAGCATTTTTCGCATGCTTTCCAAGCCATGCCCTCCTGAAATGTTGATTAGAGTACTTGGAGATGGCTTGGCCCAACACGATTTGATCAAGAGTAAGAGAATCCTTTTGGACCAAACTCTGCGTGGTGCAGTCGATGCCTTGGCTCAATCTCTTTCCACCGCAAAGCCCCTCTTTTTTGGCCGTGCTCAACGAGTTCGGAGAATAGCCAATGAGCTATCCGACATGTTGAAACTCGAAGATGCCTGGCGGGTTGACATCGCGAGCATCTTCTCCCAGTTAGCCTATATCTCGTTGCCTGAATCGGTAACCGAGGACGTTTATTACAAGAGGGATTTAACCTCCGGGGTCAAAGAGATGGTTAGAAAATTTCCCGAGGAAACGGAGAAAATCATTGAGAAGATTCCTGGCTTGGAAGACGTCGCTGAGATTTTGGGAAAACTTACCGTCCAACATAGGTTCGAAGAAGACGACGATACCGGCTTGCGAAAGGCAGCCTCCATCCTGCGTGTGGCCTTGGATTTTGATTATTATGAAGAACAGGGTCATGACAGAAGCCTGATCGTTCAAACCTTGAAAAGCCGGAAAGATGATTACGACCCGGAAGTGACGGAATGTCTTTCTCAATTGCTCGTAGTTGCGGAACAAAAATATCGGCTCGAGGAAATCACCATTCGAAAACTTGAAGTAGGCATGAGACTAGCCCAGGAGCTTCGATTATCGGACGGGCTTCTTGTTGCCTCAAGCGGTGCAGATGTAGATCGGCAACTCCTCAAGGTTATTCGGAATTACGTATCTTGTTACTCGGAGATGCCTTTTCCCAAGAAGATTCAAGTTACGGTTCCTGCCTTGTAAGTTTTACGCATCTTTTTCTTTCTCTTGAAAGTCAAATCCTACATCGCCCTTTTGTCAGTCGTATCGCTTTTAGGCGCATCCCTTCTGATTGGCTTGGGTTGGTGGGCTTTTACTGATTTGGCCAAAGCCACAAAGGCCCTTGATGAAGAAACCCGAAGAACCGGTGAATCTTCGATTGAATACAAGGACGTGAGGGCTTTTCTCGATACAACTCGTAACATTTTCACAACCCTCGAAATCTACCCAGAGCGTTATGCCGGACTTTTTGGAGTGACGAGGGACGAATTGGCCTTGGCGAAAAAACAGCTCAACACCCTCGCCGCGAATTACTCCGATCATTACACCGAGGAAGTGCTTGAGCCAGTTAGAAGAGACCTGTCGAGAACGGAACAAGCAATTCTCAAGTTGGAGGAATTTGCTTTTTCCGCAAAAGATAGTGAGCAAGCTGAAAAGAGGAACTTTTGGAAAAACAGGAGCAATGCGAACATTAAGTATGAGAAGACACGCGACGAATTAAAAAGAAGCTTGGAAAATATCGAGCTGGAATCAGAAACGTTCAGGGCACAATCCGAGCAGGAAGTTTGGAACAAATGGGATGCCCTCAAAGACCAAGAAGATAGAAATGCGATTTTTCTACTGCTAGGGGTTGGGTTCTATCTCGTATTGATCTCCTCTTTGGGTTTCATTACCTATAAGAGTTTGGCTAGTCCTTTGAGAAAGCTCGAACAGGCTGCGGAGTCTTCGATTGACCACAACAAGCCTTTCTCAATGGTGGAAGTCGGGCCCTACGAAATACGATCCCTTACTCGGCGGTTGCAAGGCTTGATCTTTGGCCTCGAAGAAACCGTGGAGTCGAGAACGCGCGAGCTTAAAGAAAGAACCATTCAGTTGCAGACTGAAATCCACCAAAGAAAGGAATTGGAGACTCAACTCGTCCATGCTCAGAAAATGGAGGCGGTCGGACAACTGGCCTCGGGCATCGCTCATGAAATCAATTCGCCCTCCCAGTTCGCAAACGATAACATCCTGTTTCTCAAAGATGCCGTGGAAGGGTTTATTGCAGAGATCGACCAAACCGATAAAGCCCCTGATGAAAAAGAGATTCTTTTCCTTAAGGAAAATGCACCCCAAGCAGTAGAGCAGGCCAAGGAGGGAATCGGTCGTATTACCACGATTGTAAAATCGATGAAGAATTTCGCTTACCGGGATGCGAATTCCGAAAAGAAGTCCAATGACCTCAATCAAGCGATTCGGTCGACTTCGGTAGTCGCCACAAACGAATGGAAATACCATGCGGATATGCAACTGAACCTGGATGAAACCCTACCCATGGTTCCCTGTAACATTGGAGAAATCAACCAGGTGGTTCTAAACCTGATCGTAAATGGAGCTCATGCCATAAGAGATCGGTTTGAGGATGGCCAAAAAGGTACCTTGGTCGTAAGTTCCAAACATTATCCTGATGCTGATTGCGCTGTGATTTCCATAACGGACAATGGCGGGGGTATCCCGGAAAAAGTGCAAAGCAGAATATTCGAACCTTTTTTTACCACCAAGGACGTCGGCGTTGGCACCGGTCAAGGACTTGCCATTGCGCATAACGTAATCGTGAAATCCCATGGAGGCCAAATATGGTTTGAATCCAAACAGGGAGAAGGCACCACTTTCCATATCAAGTTATTGATGACTTTGCCTGGTTGAGAAACGAGGTTGAAACTTATGTCCATTCGATCGATTACTTCCGGATTCCTTTTGATTTTGGCCTATTCTCAATTTGGTTGTTCGGACGAAATCGTACCCGAAACCAATAAGCAAACTTCTTATGTCCCTTTCCCTCGGAAACCCATTCGTGAATTGACCAAAGAAGAGAAAACATTGTTGGCCCGCAATGATTTCGTACGAATTGAGCCAGGAGAATTTCTTATGGGTAGTTCCGATCTTGAGATCGGACATCAAGCAACCGAAGCCCTTCATAAAGTGAGGATTACCAAACCCTATTACATGGCCGTTTCGGAAGTTACCATTGACCAGTGGAATATGCTGCAGCCAAAAATGTTACGAAAAGACGAAAACATCATATTGCCCGATAACCTAAAACAAACAATCAAGCGGCTAAAATTAGAATTACCCCAAGAGAAAAGCAGAGAACTGATCTTAAACCCGGACGAAAGAGTGTACACGGTTGAAATACTCGAAAAGTTATTACCCCTTCTGCAAAGGAAATTAAAGCTTACGACCGATGCAACGAAGAAAAAACAGAAGGTTTCTTGGAGCGTTGGGGACATCCAATTTGCTTTGAAAGAAGTACAGGAATTCATAGTGGACAGAAAAAATTTACCGGTCACCGACATTTCTTATCCTCAGGCAAAATCCTACTGCTGGAAGAGGACCGAGCATGCATGGAGTGTGGCAAGGATTCCCAAAAACATGGTCTTTCGTTTGCCCTCCGAAGCGGAATGGGAATATGCCTGCAGAGCGGGGTCGTCAGGTATTTGCGGTTTGGGGGAAGGAGACAAGCTTTCGGGAATGAATGCTAATATCAACGGAGGAAAGAAGGAATTCATAATTGGCGATGAAAGCTATTTGATTAATCAGAAAAAGTTGGTTTCAATTCGGCTCAGCAAAAACAAATATCCCGCGAATGCCTGGGGTCTCCATGATATGCACGGCAACGTTTACGAATGGTGCTATGATTATTACGATGCTTATCCCACAGATGAATTGACCCTAGATCCGATTGGACCGATTCGTGGAAAAGAAAGAGTCTTGCGGGGAGGGAGCTTCATTCGAACCGCTTACGATTCTCGTTCAGCTGCAAGGCATTCGGTGGAACCCTCTTGGCGGGGCTCGGAAATTGGCTTCAGGTTGGTGCTCGGTTATCCGCTCTAAACCTAGTTCTCTTCCCTCAACTACTTACTTCCCGAGGAACTTCGACAAGGTATTGCGTACCTGTGATTCGGGCAGAGCATAAATAGTGACCCGGTCAACCCGGGCAATGTTGAAACCGATGCATTCGCCCTGTAGATTAAAGAGAGGTCCGCCCATTGAATTCTTCGGGAGAGGCAGATCATGCTGCAGGATCATGGGAAAATTATCTTTTCTCTTGGATACGGGCCCACTCATTTGGAGGTTCCTATTGAATAGATCAAAGGTAACGGAGCGATGGCCGAGAGTCACGTTGTAACTTTTCAGATCCGAATCGCGTTTCACTTCAATCCTCACGACGTCTCCGGGGTCATTACTTCCGACTAATTTTACAACCTGATCGCTTTTCTTCACAGGCCTTCCGTCTACTTTTATGATCACATCACCTTCTTGGATGCCTGCTTTGTATGCGGCAGCTTGTGGTACGACTTCGGAAATACGAACGCCTCCAATATCGTCTCCTTCAGCTCCGAGGATCACACCCATTACTCCTCCCTCCCGTCCAATTTCCCGTGGTTTACCACTCGTCACACCTGCCCTAATTTCCTTAAGCATGGAGTAGGAGGACAAAACCCATGAACCGGTTTTGGTTGAATTCCCTTCTCCCCATTTCAAAACTGGAAAAACTTGATCGTTGGAGAGTAATTGATAAAGAGCCAAGTCAGTTTTCTCGTCGCGCTTCTTGATTTTCAACCGGTATGTCTTTCCATCGGAGGTTTCCGCCTCTCTGGCTCCAACGCAATCACTCGCTTTGGTCAAAACATAACCGCGAGAATCGACAATGCCTCCCATGGCTATGAGTTTGTCGTTACGGATCAAACGAACAGTCGTAGAAAGGGCTTGTTTTTGGGCATGCCCAAATGCTTTTTGGGTTGAAACCCCGTTCAAGCGAAATTTCTCTGCAAGCAAAAGTGTGTTGTTCTTGTCCTGAGCTTGGGAGGAAAACCAGCTTAAGAGTAAGGAGATGAGTACTGCGACCTTCATTCCGTCGGGCGATTTCCTAGTTTGATTTTCAAAGATTGCGGTTTACCGTCTCTTTGGTACTCGAGTTTGATTTCGTCGCTCGGTTTCTTCGATGCCAGCAAAATGGTCAATTCTTCTCGGTTGTCGATTTTTTCGCCATTCACTGACAAAATAACATCGTTTGGTTTCAATCCTGATTTTTCGGCGGCTGAACCTTCAATGGCTTCGATGACCTTTACACCGTCCGGGGTTTCCTTACAAGCTACCCCCAAAAAACCGCCTTCTTCCATTTGGGCCAAAGTAAAGAGCTTTGAGTTTTTGAAAAAATCCCAATTCGCAAGAAAGGACTCGATGGGTACGTGAAAGTTTTCGTCGGGTTTCTTGGAAATGCGACTGTGTATGGCAATGACTTGCCCTTGAAAGTCAAAAAGAGGGCCACCTGAATCACCACCGAGCAACCTACTGTCGGTTTGCATGGTTTCATCTTTATTACCGATTACCCGGCCCACTCGTACGACGATTCCTCTTTCTTTGTCAAAACCGCCGGGAT
>JAURNO010000462.1 GCA_030830145.1 Verrucomicrobiota bacterium | reverse complement strand
TTGATCTCGCGGTGCAGGGTGTGCCTGCGCAAGAATCGGTTGTACTTTTTCTTCTCGACCGACTCGGTCTGAAGTTTCTTGTTGCGTGAGCTCATATAGCGGGAAGTAGGCTTTCCTTCCTTCCGTGCTTCGGTACATTCGAGTATGATGGTTTCTCTTGGCATGGTGAGTCATAATGTCAGTAGGAAGCCGTTCGATCAACGCAAAACTTCACCTCAAATTCGAATAGGGAATCAATGGTCGGATGCTTTTATTATTTGCAAATAAGGGGAATGCCCATCATTGTTTTATACTATGGACACACCATCTTACGACGGCATAAACAGGTCTTCCGACAGCACACATCGTGAAATGCAGTTTGCAAAAGAGGACAAATCCGACCTCGAAGTTCCCGAAGTCGGCGTGGACAGTTCTCTGAGGGTCACGAAAACGCCCGAACCCATTGAACTTTCAGGTGCGTTCGCCAACGACAAGACACTTGCCGAGCAAATGCAACATCCTGTTCCTGGCGACCCGATGGAAAGCGTCGACAACGTGGATGATGCGGGGATTGATTCGACCCGCAACCCCGATTGGGCAGTTGTCGAACCAACCCGGCTTCCTGCCGAACCACAACCCAGCCAATTTCACAACGACCGCTATTGGGAAGAGAGAAGTTTGGACCGTGAGTTGCAAGACAAGGATCTGCAGGAGGAGATGATTCGTCGGGAAAGCGAAGAGTTTGAGCGGGCTGCCGAAAGGGGCGAAGATTTTAGTCGTTATAATTCGAACGAAGTGCTGGATCCTTACTACCAAAGTGGATCCGACTCCTCCGATCCTCCTTCCGGAGGGAACAGTTTGGATTCTTTCATTTAGTCAGTCGGAGAATATGCACGATTCACCGACCAAAATCGAGTTGGTGGGAAATACCCTCGCCCTTCTTTGGGAGGATGGGAGGGAGTTTTTTCTCGAGTCTTCGTTCTTGCGCAAACATTCCCCCAGTGCCGAACAAGCGGGAGAAACCGATCTTTTCGGAAGAGTTTCCGGAGGCAACCCAAACGGAGACTACTCGGACGTTGGAATCCATGCGTTCAAGTATGTCGGAAACTATGCAATCCGCATCCAATTCAGCGACGGTCACAACACCGGTATCTTCTCCTGGGACTACCTGGCCGAAATTGCTGGAAAAAAGGATTAGAAAGCAAAGCTGGGCCTCGTCAGGCCAAACCGCGTTCGCTCGACTGGGCGAACTCGATAATCTCATCTGAAACCGCCTTGTTGCCTTTTGAAAACTCATTCTGAAGGTAGTCAATGGCCTGACTACGATTCAAATCACTCTTGTAGAGAACTTTGAATACTCCGCGGGCGGTTTCGACGTCCTCGCTTGAAAAACCGGCTCTCTCCATGCCAATCTTGTTAATGGAGCGAACCTCAGCAGGAGCTCCGTCCGCAAGCATGAAAGGAGCAACGTCCTGAACGAGCTTCGAACAAGCCGAAACCATGCAATGTCTTCCCAATCGGCAAAACTGATGAACACCGGCACCCCAACCTACGTTGACGAAATCACCAACCTGGACATGTCCCCCCAAAGCGGAATGACTACTCATCACCAAGTTATTCCCGACGATGCAATCATGCGCGACATGACTGTAGGCAAGAAATACGTTTCCGGAACCAATCACAGTCTCGTCCTCCGCCTTCGTAGCAACATGAGCCGTGACGTATTCACGGAAAACGTTGTCATCCCCAATCGATAGGCCGGGTTCACCCCCTTGGTATTTCAGGTCATGGGTAAGACCGCCAATCATGGCATAGGGATAAACCGTATTGTTTTTGCCCAAGACCACCCGACCCTCGACCGAGGCATGATGATGAATGCGACAACCATCACCTATTTTGGCTTTGGGCCCGACAATGGAAAATGCCTCGACCACAACGCCTTCACCCAACTCGGCGCCTGTATCAACGATCGCTTGAGGATGGATATCCGTTCCCATATCAGGAATCTTCCCCTGCGTCGGCTATGGCAAACATCAAACTGGCCGAAGAGACTGGTTTGCCATTTACGGAGCACTCTACGCTGGCGGTAGCCAATTTGTTACCACGCACTTTTTCAAGCTTGGCGGTAATCTTGAGTTGATCGCCCGGAACAACCGGTTTCCTGAACTTAACCTTGTCCGCACTCATGAAAAAGGCGACCTTCCCCTCGGCCGAACCTCTTCTGAGGAGAAGAATACCCGCTGCCTGAGCCATCGCTTCGAGTTGAAGAACGCCCGGCATGACCGGATGACCGGGGAAATGTCCGGTAAAAAATGGTTCGTTGATCGTGACGTTCTTGATGCCCACCAACACTTCGTTCTCTTCGATGGAAACGACCCGGTCTATCATAACAAAGGGAAAACGGTGTGGAAGCACGTCCAAAATCCTCCGTACGTCCAACTCGGTTTCGTTTGGCAGAACAAAGGATTTCGGATCTTCTTTCTTGGTCTTTTTGGGCTTCGCCTCCGCCCCTTTCATTTTTTCGAAAAGCTTGTTCGCAAGCTCGGCGTTGAGCGCATGACCAGGTCGAACCGCAATGATATGCGCCTTCATGAATTTCCCGAGCAGAGACAAATCCCCAACGATATCGAGTATCTTGTGGCGAACGAATTCATCATCGAAACGAAGAGGTTCTTTGGACAAAATTTTGTCGCCCTTGATTACGATGGCACTGTCCAAACTTCCTCCCCTGATCTTACCCATCTTGAGAAGTTCCTCGATATCTTCGTAAACGGTAAAGGTTCGAGCAGGGGCAATTTGAGCCAAGTAGGTTTCAGGATCGATCTCGACGGAAAGGTGCTGAACGTGACTACCCCGGTCATCGGCAGAAGTACAAGTGATTCGGAAACCGTCGTAAGGCAGGGCAATCATCGATCGATTGCCGGAAGTCACGGATACGGGCTCCTGCAAAGTAAAATAATCCCTTTCTTCTTCTTGCTCGACCGGCTCGGCTTCCAAAGCCAAATTGGCAAAGGGTCTGGCCGATCCGTCCAAGATTGGAGGTTCGCTTGCGTCCAGATCAATGACTGCATTGTCTATCCCACATCCACTCAGGGCGCTTAGGACGTGCTCGATCGTGTGAATCTTGGCATTTCCGTTCGATATGGTCGTGCTCCGAACCAATTCGGAGACATTTGAGGCCAAAGGTTTGATTTCCGGTTTCCCGTACAGATCAATTCTTCGAAAAAGATAGCCCTCATTCTCTTTCGCGGGCTTTATGGTCAGAGTCACTTCCTCTCCGGTATGCAATGACTTGCCCTTGATCGAACGCTCTTTGCGAATGGTCCTTTGTTTAGTCGGCATATGGCGTATTTTGTTTAGCTGAACAGTTCCATCCTGTAAAGAAGGAAGGCAAATGGAATGCTTGCAAAAGAACAACTTCCAAAATATTACTAATATGTGCTCTTAAAAAACAAAAAGCTCTCCCGAAAGTGGAAGAGAGAGTATTACCGCTTTGTTGACGGAGTCGTTCGTTCGCACGGAATACAGAAGTTTTTCATGCGCTTGCTTTATTTGGTATGCTTCATCACCACGGTGATTTTGGCGGCTTTGCTCTACATTAACAAATAAGAACTCAGCCAAAAATCGATTAGACGACTTAATCCCCAGGCAAAAGGAAGGTAGTTTCGTCCAGTTTCCCGCGCCGAAGAAGGTTCTCCCAATTCTTGTAAGCGAGCTTCTTCAGGGGGTCCGAAACTTGTGAGTCTTCGGCAAGATCGATGAGTCTATCGTATTTATTCTTGTCTCTGAGGAATTGCCCCAAGATTTTATTGGAAGAAGGGCGACCCGACAAAGACTCGAATAATTGCTCGGCCTCAACGATTCTTGGGCGTTGAGTACCCTCCGTGATGAAGACCCCGGATCTACGCATCTGCTCTAGTTTTGCCTCCAAGCCCTCATCATTAAATACAATGCAGTTGGAAGCAAGGGACAGCCTCTTTAATTTAGGTAAATCCAACAGGGGTGTGATTTCATGAATGAAATTATTGGACAATGCAAGGACATGAAGTTTGTTCAAATCTCTCAAGGAATTAAGCC
>JAURNO010000461.1 GCA_030830145.1 Verrucomicrobiota bacterium | reverse complement strand
GCTTCGGGGTGGCCAAAGTACAGTCCCGAAACAGAGCATCCAGGGTTCATGGCCCGTGATTCGGTGAGCTCGAGACCGATCTTTTCCTTGACCGAAAGAAGGTTCCATATCTGGTCCTTTTCGGTGTGATCGGGCTGACTGGGATAACCGGATGCCGGACGAATGCCCCGATACTTTTCCTTGATCAACTCATCGTTGCTTAAGCCCTCCTGCTCACCAAACCCCCACCATTCCCTAACCTTCTTGTGGGTGAATTCGGCCATTGCCTCTGCGAAACGATCTCCGAGCGCCTTGGTCATGATCGAATTGTAGTCATCATCATCGGCGTCGAATTCGCGGGCCAGTTCTTCGACTCCTTCCCCTGCGCAAACAGCGAAGGCACCAAGATAGTCTTTGCGACCGGAATCGTGGGGCGCAATAAAATCCGAAAGGCAAAACTGGGGTTGGTTTTTGAGGGTCTGTTGTCTCCTTAGAAAATGAAAAGTTCCCTTTTTCTTCTTTCTTCGCTCATTCTCGAAAATATGAACATCGTCACCGTCCGAGCCTGCGGGCCAAAGACCCACGGCTGCTTCACATTTGAACAGGTCTTGCTCCATGATTCTTTCCAAAAGCACCTGAGCATCATCGTAGAGCTTTTGGGCTTCTTTGCCGGTTTCGCCACGTTTGAAGATGGCGGGGTATTGACCCTTGAGCTGCCAAGACCAGAAGAAAGGAGACCAGTCGAAGAAGGGGAGGATTTGGTCTAGGGAGGCTTCGATCTTGGAAGCTCCCAGTTTTTTGGAAACTGGGGAGTCAATTTGTTGCTTCTCCCAGTCAAAGGAAAGACCTTTTTTCCGGGCCTCCTTCAACGGGAGCAAGACACGCTCACCTCTTTGTTCATATTCAACGCGGATGCTTTCCTGTTTTTCACGAAGTTTGGCCACATACTCCCCCTTCTTTTTCTCGTTGGTAAGATCGTTGCAGACATTGACCACCAAAGAGGCATCGGGCACCTGAACAATGGGCTGTTCATAATGGGGTGCTATCTTGATGGCCGTGTGGGCCCGGCTTGTGGTCGCTCCCCCGATGAGAAGAGGTATTTTTAAACCTAACTTCTGCATTTCTTTGGCATTGTGAATCATCTCGTCGAGCGATGGGGTGATCAACCCGCTCAATCCGAGCACATCGGCTCCGCTTTCGCGGACGGCTTCCAATATTTTTTCGCAGGAAACCATGACGCCCAGATCGATTACTTCCCAGTTGTTACAGGCGAGAACGACACCTACGATATTTTTGCCGATGTCGTGGACGTCGCCTTTGACCGTTGCAATAACCATGGTACCTCGATTACCAGAGGAATCACCTTCTTTTTCGGATTCCATGAAAGGCTCAAGGTACGCGACTGCCTTTTTCATGACCCGTGCGCTTTTAACCACCTGGGGTAGGAACATCTTGCCGTCACCAAAAAGATCTCCGACCACTTTCATGCCGTCCATGAGCGGACCCTCGATTACTTCGAGGGGGCGTCCCAAAAGTTGCCGAGCTTCTTCTGCATCCGTTTCGGCAAAGTCGCCGATTCCCTTCACGAGGGCATAGGACAGGCGTTCCCCGACTGGTTTCTCGCGCCAGGAAAGATCGGGCCCTTCGGATTTTCTTTTCGTTGATTGGTCTTTGATCTCTTCGGCATACTCGAGAAGACGGTCGCCGGCATTCGGATCCTTGTTAAGAACAACGTCTTCAACCCGTTTGCGTAGTTCGGGCTCGATCTCGTCGTAAACGGCAAGCATTCCCGCGTTTACAATTCCCATGTCGAGACCCGCCTGACAGGAATGGTAGAGAAAGCAGGCATGCATTGCTTCACGAACCAAATTATTTCCGCGGAAAGAGAAAGACACATTACTTATCCCGCCACTTGTACGGGCGTGGGGGCAACGAGCCTTAATCTCCTTTACCGCGTCGATGAAGTCGATGCCGTAGGAATCGTGTTCGGACATTCCTGTTGCGAGAGTCAAAACGTTCGGATCGAAAATAATATCCTCGGCAGGAAAACCGACCTCATCGACGAGGATTTTGTAAGCCCTTTCACAGATCCTAACTTTGTCGTCAAGGGTTGCAGCTTGTCCTTTCTCGTCAAAAGCCATGACGACCACGGCAGCCCCATAGCGCAAGGCGAGACGGGCGTGACCTTTGAAAACTTCGATGCCTTCTTTCAAGCTGATGGAATTGATTATGCATTTTCCCTGAATGACTTTCAGTCCTGCCTCGATGACCGACCACTTTGAGCTGTCGATCATGATGGGTACCCTCGAGATGTCCGGTTCGGAAACGACCAAGTTGAGAAAGCGCGTCATGCACGCTTCTCCGTCTAAAAGAGCCGCGTCAAAATTGACGTCGATTACGTTGGCCCCGTTCTCAACTTGTTGCTTGGCTACTTTGAGTGCTTCTTCGTAATCTTCTTGCTCAATAAGCTTGCGGAAACGGGGGGAACCAGTGACGTTGGTTCTCTCACCAACCATCATGAGAGAAGTGGACTTACCTTTCATTTCAAAAGGTTCCAATCCGCTTAAACGTAGGGCGGGGTCGATTTTGGGTCTTTCCCGGGGCGCGAATTCGGATACCTTTTCAGCGATGGCATGAATGTGATCCGGGGTCGTTCCACAACAGCCGCCTGCCAAGTTAAGGAGTCCTTCCTCCGCGAAGACGGAAAGAGAGGAAGCGGTATCTTCGGGCTTTTCATCATAGCCTGTATCGGAAAGCGGATTGGGT
>JAURNO010000460.1 GCA_030830145.1 Verrucomicrobiota bacterium | reverse complement strand
TCGGCCTTGGCGCGGCTTTCGTCCTCCAGGCAACGGCGGACATGGTTGTAATGGTCGCAAACCGCTACCGAAAGAACACGCTTGGCTTGTTCCTGCTTGATCACAAAGCGATCGAGATAGTCACGAATCTCCTTGGGCTTTCGATCAAAAGAGCGAATGGCTTCAAGGGTTTCGTCGCGGGTCGGTTCGACAGGTGCCTCCGGACCGGAGCTTTCCGTATCATCCTCATCATCGGTGGAGCCGTCGGATCTAGCCTTGATCGATTCCATAAAAGGGGCAAACGCGACTTGCACGTTCTTGTTGTTGAGCAGATCTCGAAGCTGCTTGTGCATCTCGTCAATGGTTTCGTCGTCGTTTTTCTTGGACATTTAAAATAAGATTGGGTTTGACAGGTAGTTTCGGGTCGGGAATTTATGAAGCCTGCTTTTAACATAACCCTATATCCTCAGTCTTTTCAAACCGTTTTAAACATGTCGAACAATCTGACCAAAAGACACATCGTCCAAAAAATTTATGAAAACGCCGATTCCTCCCACCGGGAAGTGAGCAAAATCGTCCAAGAAACCTTGGAATGCATTACCGAAGCTCTCTCCAGCGGGATGAATGTGGAGCTCAGAAACTTTGGTGTTTTCGAGCTCCAAGTCAGAAAATCAAGAGTGGGCAGAAACCCCAACCGCCCGGAAACCGACGTCGTTATTCCTGCCGCGTCGTGGTCAAGTTCAAGGCAGGCAAGGAAATGAAAAAAGGCCTGAAGACTTTGGACTTGGACGAGATCGAATCTTCCTAGCCTCCCCCTTCCCACAGAATGTTCGAGACATTGCCCGGTTTTCGGGACTTCCCGCCTGAGGCCTGCTCCCGAAGAAATCATCTGTTTCGAGTCTTCCGAACGGTTGCCCGAGCCTTCGACTTCAAGGAATACGATGCCCCGGTACTCGAACCATTGGAGCTCTACGTCGAGAAATCAGGGGAGGAAATCGTAGGCCAGCTCTTCCACTTCGAGGACAAGGGAGAAAGAAAGGTTGCGCTGCGACCCGAACTTACGCCCTCCCTCGCCAGAATGGTCGCTTCCTGCGCCAATTCTCTCGCCAAACCAATCAAGTGGTTCAACGTAGGAGAACACTTTCGCTACGAAAGGCCTCAAAAAGGAAGAGGCCGGTCCTTTTATCAATTCAACGCGGACTTACTCGGAGAGCCCGGAATTCTCGCCGATGCCGAACTGATCGCCCTGCTCGTGGCGATTCTCGAAACGCTTGGACTCCATTCCGATCTCTTTTCGGTCCGCTTGAGCGACCGCACGACCTGGGTTCATTTTTTGGACTCGATGGGGGTGACCGAAGAACAAAGACCCGGTGTTCTCGATGCCATAGACAAGAGCGAACGAAGAAAACCCGAGCAAACGCAGGAAGCCTTGGAAAAAGCGGTGCCGGGAAAAGGCGGCGAACTTTGGGCCCGGATATGCGAAATCAAGTCGATTGACTCGATCGAATCCCTCACCGCTCAATTGGAACAATGCGGTGAAAACGGCGAAGCTCGAGCCGAAGAATGGCGCGGACTTATTGCCCACTTGGAAGCCCACGGAGTCATGCCCGCTATCCAAATCGATCTTTCGATCGTTCGAGGATTGGCCTACTACACGGGATTCGTTTACGAGGTTTTTGAAAAGACCGGTGAAGGACGGGCCCTGGCCGGTGGTGGAAGGTACGATCATTTAGTCAAGAAACTCTCGGGCAACGTTGATATGCCCGCTGCGGGTTTTGCCATCGGAGACATGACTCTGGCCGACTGCCTGGAAAGCAATGGATTGCTGCCTTCCTATGTCACCGCCCCGGATGTCTTTGTGATTGCCGGAGAAAACCTGCAACATGAAGCTCTTGCCTTGGCGAGCCGAACTCGAAAAGGAGGATTCGCGACCTCTTATTCCCTCAAGCAGTCGGGATTCGGGAAACAATTCAAGGATGCTGGAAAAAGCGGAGCCCGCTACGCCTTGATTATCGGAGAAGACGAATCTGCCGACGGAATGGTCACGATTAAGGATTTGCGAAGTGGAGGAGAAGACAGAATCAAGCAGGCGGACTTGCTCTCTCAGCTTGAAGGATTGGACGAGGAGGGTGGAATATCCCGCCCCGAGTAACCGAAGTATGGAACGCGAGTGCCACGATTTCAAAGAAGAGCAGGCGAGGAAATCAAAGCGTAGAAAAAAAAGAGAACCCTCTGCCCGAAGAGCTTGGCTTAAAAAGATAATCGGTGGATGCCTTGCTCTTGTCGGGGGAGCCTCCTACCTGAGATTCGAATCAAGTTGGCTCGAAACGACCTTAAAAACCGTCGCTTTGCCCACTTTCCCCAAAGACCTCAAGATTCGAATCCTTCATCTGTCCGACCTTCACCTTTCCAGCACTGTTTCCATCGAGGATATCGATTTTGCACTCCAAAAAGGGTTGGAGAAAAAACCGGATCTGATGATGATAACGGGCGACTTCATAACCGACGAACTCACTTCCGAGGCCTCCCGCAAGTTCACCGACTGCCTGCTCAAGTATACCCGACAAGTCAGAACCTTTGCCTGCCTGGGCAACCACGACGGCGGAGCCTGGATGAAAAAAAGAGGAGGCTACGAAAGCCCCGAACGGGTAAGGGCCATGTTGCAGTCGGCAAACGTCAAACTTCTTGAAAACAGTTCCCAAAAGATCTCTCTACCCGGTCAAACCCTTGTTCTAAGTGGCGTGGGGGACTATTGGTCGGAAGCCTGCCAACCTAAACTTTGCCTCCGCCCACTCCCGGTCAAGCCTCCGACTTCCAGGGAAACCACCATCCTTCTTTGCCACAACCCGGACGCCAAGGAACTCCTCAACGGCTATCAATGGGACCTCATGCTAAGCGGGCATACCCACGGTGGACAGTTCAAGATCCCCTTTCTCGACTATGCTCCCTTCGCTCCCGTAATGGACCGCTCGATGACCGAAGGCTTGCATGATTGGGAAGGCCGCCGGATTCACGTAACTCGTGGAGTCGGCAACCTGTATGGCATTCGACTCAACTGCCGGCCTGAAATCAGCCTGCTCGAACTGGTCTCAACCTGAGGAACCAAAGAATCCGACTACTCGATGAAAGCAACCCCTTGTCCTTTCCCAACCCCAGGGAAAGCGATGCCCAAGGCTTCCTTGCGGTAAGCCGGACATTGGGAACCGAACGACTCATCCAAGCCTACCGAAGCGGTATTTTCCCATGGATGAAGATGGATTTCGATCCCCACTTCTGGTGTTGGTTTTCTCCCGACCCACGGATGTTGCTTTTTCCGGAGGAATTCAAAATCTCCCGAAGCCTGAACAAGGCTATCCGCGAAGAACGATTCGAGATCAAGGTTGACCACGACTTTCGAGCCACCATCGAATCATGCGCCTCAATCAAAAGGAGACACGAGGATAGCACCTGGATCGAATCGGACATGATCGAGGATTATGTCCAACTCCATCAATGGGGAATCGCTCATTCCGTGGAGGCGTACCAAGATGGAAAGCTGGTGGGCGGACTGTACGGACTGTCCATGGGCGGACTCTTTTTCGGCGAATCGATGTTTCACCGTGTTCCCGAAGCCTCCAAAGCATGCTTGGCAAAATTGGTCCGAATCGCAACCAAGCTCCAATTTGATTTTATCGACTGCCAAGTACACAACCCCCATTTGGAAAGCATCGGGGCCCGAGAAATCGAGCGATCCCGCTTTCTCGACATGCTGGAAAAAGGGTTGGCCGTGGACAAGCAACCGGTTGACTGGAAAAAGGAAACCTGATCTTCGTAATTGCTCACCTTGCCCGAAAATGAGAAAATACATCCGATGACAGAAACAAATCCCGAACACACCGATCTGACCAAGCTTGGAGAAGGTGGCACTCAACCGAAACGAGAGTTGGAAACCTTCCCCAACCGCAACCCCGAACGGGCCTATATAGTGGAACTGCGGACCAATGAGTTCTCTTGCCTGTGTCCCAAGACCGGCCAACCGGACTTCGCGGAGATTTTTATTCGTTACGTCCCCGATCAAAAGATCGTCGAATCGAAATCCCTGAAGCTTTACCTCTGGACCTACCGGGACGAAGGAGTCTTCCACGAACATTTCGCCAACTTGCTGCTCACTGACTTGGTCGATGCCCTCTCCCCGAAATGGTGCCGGGTCGAAGTCGACTTCAACGCCCGGGGAGGAATCGGAATCAAAGTGCTCGCCGAACACGGTAATCCGCCCGAGTCACTCTAAGCCATGGCTCAACAGAGTAAAATTCAAGTCGCCGACCTGATCGTATCAAACGACGGTCCCTTTACCCTGTTTGGAGGCATGAACGTCTTGGAATCCCGTGAACTCGCCCTCGAGGTCGCCGCCACCTACAAGGAAGTGACCTCCAAGCTTGGCATTCCCTACATTTTCAAGGCATCCTTCGACAAGGCCAATCGCTCTTCCATCTCCTCCTTCCGGGGACCCGGATTGGAAAAAGGCTTGGAAATCCTCGCCGAGATCAAGGAAACCCACGCCGTTCCGGTCATCTCAGACGTGCACGAACCGCACCAGGCCAAACCGGCCGCCGAAGTCATCGACGTCCTGCAACTGCCCGCCTTTCTTTGCCGCCAGACCGACCTCGTCGTTTCCCTGGCCGAAACCGGCCGACCGGTCAACGTCAAGAAAGCCCAATTTCTCGCCGCCCATGAAATGGGACACATCATCAAAAAGTTTGCCGAAGCGGGGAATGAAAAAGTCCTTCTTTGCGAACGCGGCTCTTCTTTCGGGTACAACAACTTGGTCGTCGATCCCCTCAATTTCGGAATCATGAAGCGGACCGGTTGCCCGGTCGTTTTCGACGTCACTCATTCCTTGCAAATTCCAGGAGGACGAAGCGATTCCGCCGGTGGCCGAAGACAGGCCGTATTCGAATTGATGCTTGCCGGCATGAGCCAAGGCATAGGCGGTCTCTTCCTCGAGTCTCACCCCGACCCCACTCAAGCCAAGTGCGACGGCCCCTGCGCCCTACCCCTCGAGAAGCTCGAAGACTTTCTCTCCCAAGCCAAGGCGATGGACGACCTGGATAAGAAACTCCCGCCGGTAACCGTAGACTAAGTACCCCTAGAAATGCCTGATTCGCAAGAAGATCCCTGGGCCACCCTGGCCCGCTGGTTCCCCGACCTGACGGATGGAACCTGGGCCTCCCTCAAGGAATATTGCGACTTACTGCGCGACTGGAATTCCAAGATCAACTTAGTCTCACGCAAGGACATGGAGCGGTTGGAACTCAAGCACCTCGCTCATTGCCTAACCATCACCAAATTCCTGCGACTCATGCCCAAGGCCCGCCTGCTCGACGTCGGTACGGGCGGCGGATTGCCCGGTATCCCCTTGGCCATCTGTTACCCACAGGCCCGCTTCACACTCCTTGATTCGATCGGTAAAAAAGTCATGGTGGTCGAAGACATGGTGAGCAAACTGAACTTGGAAAACGTCGAGGTCCGACGCGGACGAGTCGAGGAAATGCCCAAAAAGCGAAGCTACGACTTCGTGATCGGGCGGGCCGTCACGGCTCTCCCCACTTTTTTCAAATGGGTTCACAACAAGATTGCCAAAGGGGCTAAACATTCCCCTGCCAATGGTATTCTCTACCTCAAGGGCGGAGATTACACCGAGGAACTGGGAGGCACCGGACCCACCCCCGCGAAGATTTGGAACTTGGACGAGCTACTCCCCGAGGCCGACCTCGGAGAGAAGTACTTGATCCATTTTAAGATCTAGGGGTTCCAGACGCGGAAGAGCGCTTCGGCAATATGGGAAGGGGTTTCGGCCACCGCAATGCCGGCGTCCTCCATGGCTTCCACTTTGGCTGCCGCCGTTCCCTTGCCCCCAGACACGATGGCGCCGGCGTGGCCCATGCGTCTGCCCGGAGGGGCGGTCATGCCCGCAATGAATGCGGCCACCGGCTTGTCGACGTGTTCCTTGACGTAGGCGGCGGCTTCTTCCTCGGCGGTTCCTCCGATTTCGCCGATCATGATAATGGCCTCGGTTTCAGGATCCTCGTTGAAGAGTTT
>JAURNO010000459.1 GCA_030830145.1 Verrucomicrobiota bacterium | reverse complement strand
TCATCGGGGAGGATGAGCAAGACGTCGTTCATTTTCTTTAATGGTTCCCATTTGGGGTAGGTCTCCCAAGCAGCGGCCCAGAGCCGTCCCTTTGCATCAACTTGCATCTGAACCGGGTTGATCAGTTGCGGAAAGCGCTTCTCATCCGCGAAAACGTTTACTTCGAATCCCTCCCGCACGGCAATGTGCTTCATGCTTTCCTGAGGGCTCAAGTATTTTACATTTCCTTCCTTCTGGGAATTGGAACTTCGGCTTCCACCTCCCACGTTCGAAATGACTTTGATTGGAGCAGGGACGTTGGAGTCATCAACCTTGTGGTCCTTGCCGTGGGCTGTGGCCCAAATGAGCTTATCCCGATTGGCGGTCATGACGTCGAGCATGACCAATTCGTGTTGAAGAACTTCCGCGTTGGACTGATCGTCGACGAAGCGCAATCCGGATCGGCCCCCCCAAACATCATTCCCGTCGGTTGCCCGGTAGCGGTTGTGCCAATGCCAGTTTTTTTCCAAAACGGCTTGCCTTAGCTCTTCTTGGGAAGGGGAGGCGGCGGTTTGTTTTTCAAGCAAGGCTTGTGCGATGACTTCCCCCAGTTTCTTGTTTCCGAATTCGTTCAAGTGGACTCCATTGAGGGTCAGGCTTTCCTTTTCTTGTTCGTAAAGTTTCAAGCTCGGGCCGAACAGGTCGACATAGGCCACTCCTGCTTCCCGGGCCGCTTCCATGGTGGCCTTGGAAAAAGCGGAGAGGTTTTTATTGTGGGCTTTGCCGCGTGGTAGATTTCGATCCTTCAAGTCCTCGAATGCGGTCGGGCTGAACAATACGATGCGTGGGAAATCTTTTCCATTTGGTTTGTAACTTCTGATTTTGGCTACGAAGTCAACCAACAGTTTCTTGTAGCTATCGGCTGCCTGTGGGCCCGAGAATGATTCGTTGTAACCAAACATTGCAAAGACCACGTCGGCTTTCACATGCTGGAGGTATTGGCCCATCGGGGTAAACCCTCTGCTTCTCGGGTATTGATTGGGTCGGTCTCCCGACAAACTCATGTTACGGAAGGATACTTCTTTTCCCTTTAATTGGCTTTGCAGGAGAGTCTCGGTCCAGCCATCGTGTTGCATACGGTCGGCCAATCCATTACCCAAAATGGCCACGGTATCACCTTTCTTAAACGTGAAAGGAGAAGGGTCCCGGTAGCCCTGAGGGACCTCGGCCTCGGCAACGGGGGTTCCGGTGGCGGGAGGCTTTTCCTTCTTGCCCGAGAAGGAGACATAGGAAACCTCACCCTTTTTCTTCAGGTCAATGAGAATGCGCTCTGCCCCTCGAATCTTCTTTTTTTCAAAGACCGTTTCCCTGAGAACGTCCATGAGGGTTACGGTGAAGCCGTTGAGACGATCCCCGTGACTGTTTCGGTTGAGCACTTCGATTTTTTCAACAGGCATGCTTTTACCCAAGTCTAGCTCCCACCAGGGGGCGATCGATCCGAATCCGTCGGTATGAGTCTGACCACCTGCGTTGTAGTCGGGATTCTTTTTCCCGTCGATGGCTCTCTCGGCCACTCCTCCGTGCGCGGTGCTGGATTGTTTGGCTTTTCCCTCCCGGGCGACATTTTTCTTTCCACTGTACACTTCAACCTCGTTTAAGGTCAGGATTTTGTTGTCACCGGGAACAGTAATTCGAACAAAGCGAGCGGTCGGGACGGAAGAAGTTTTCTTGTCGTCTTTTGCTTGAATGCAGAAGGGCGCGAGGAGTGACATGGCGCATGTGAGGCGGATAAGGGAAACTACCTTTAAGGTATGCATGATGGAGGCTGGTTTGTATTATGATTGAGTCGGGGGGGGGACAAGGTTCCGTGAATAATTTTTCTTTGGTAATATTGAGGCGGGAATCCGAATTGTTTCCCAAAAAAGATTTCACTTTCAAAACCAAAATGATTCGCGGCTCCTTGTCGACGGGAAATCGTATTCCGAAGGATAATTTTAGAGGAAGTGCCTAGTTACTTTCCTTTGCCCAACGCAAGTAGAGCTCGCTGTTCTTACGGTAATTCTCTCTGGAAGCGGCATTGCGGTTCGATTTCATCTGGTCTTCGGTTTCCAGAACATAGACCTCGGGCGTTTCGGGGCCGGGGTCGCCGGTTTTCTCAATCCACTGCCCAAGGTGTCTACGCATGGACACCAAGGCCTTGGCATGCTTGGGGTCGTTGGCCAAGTTATTGGTCTGCCACCTGTCTTTGCCATACAGATAGAGTTCCTCGGGAGGACGGGTGGGAGAGAAGAGCAGTTTTTCCGCAAGGGTATTAAGTTTCTTCTCGGCGTGAAGTTGGCGCAGGCGTTGGATGATGATTTTGCCGTCCTTGTAATTACTCGGCATGAGGTGGGGGCGTTGAGGATAAAAGTTTTTGATGTAGAGAAAGCGATCGGTTCGCACGGAGCGGATGCGGTCGGCGGCTTCGCCACAGCGGTCACGGGCGGAGAAGACTGCTTCCTTGGGTTTGTGATGCGGGTCGAGGATATCGGTTCCCTCCATCGCCTTTGGTATCATAATGCCTGCTGCGGCCAGAGAAAGGGCCGCTATGTCGATATGTTCGACCAAGTCGTTTCTCTTTTTTCCCTTTGGTATTCCTGGTCCTCGAATGATCAAGGGAATATGCGTTCCTTCGTCATACAGGAATTGCTTTCCCCGTGCGTGACTGATCCCGTGGTCGGTAAAGAATACGACCAAGGTGTTTTCAAGAACCCCTTCCTTTTCGAGTCGCTCCATGACTTGTCCGAAGTGCCAGTCGGTTATTTTGACGGTATCGAGGTAAGTTGCCCAGTCGCGAAGAATGACGGGGTCGTTTGGATAGTAGGGCGGCAGTGGGTTTTTTTCATGAGGAGTGGGTTGCATTCCAAATTGGTTCTGCATGCGTTTTTCCAAAGCCTGGTATCCACTCTCGGATGCCCCCCGCAACTTGCCTCCATGGAGTTGGACCTGCATGAAAAAGGGTTGGTCCTTTTTTCGTCCGGCCCAGTCATGGCTGTCATAGAGCTCGACGTCCCAGTCGAAGTTGTAGTCGGTCTTGCCCCGTTTTTGCCTGGAGGTGGGAAGACTGCGGAAATCGTATTTTTCCAAACCACTGCCAATACAAGTGAAATAGCCTGCTTTTTGAAAAAGCTCGGGAACGGGACGTACTCCATCCGGCAACTTGATGCGATGCTTGCCCCGACCGCTGCGGTGATGATGGGAGCCAATTGAGTTTTGGTACATGCCCGTTATCAGGGAGGACCGAAAAGTTGAACAGACAGGGGAGG
>JAURNO010000458.1 GCA_030830145.1 Verrucomicrobiota bacterium | reverse complement strand
CTTGCTTACTTGAGGAGAACCATAGCCCTGGTGGTACTTATAAGTATAGAGCTTAGTTTGGAAGTTGGCGGGGTTGGAAACTGAACCCCTATCCATGGGAACAGTAAAACGCATGGAAAATCCATTCCGTGTAAGGTTAATGGAAAGTAAATCAGGTGGTGTTTCACCCTTCCACTTGATCTTCTGAATCCCGCGACTCCCAGCCCAACCATGAGCGCTGTGAGCAACCCAGAGAGTTTTCCCTTCCGGGCCAAAGGCCAAACGGTTGTTTCCCGTAGCCAATCCGTTCCCATCGTAAAACGGCAGGCAGGCTCCCTGTATCTTTCCGCCGACTTTTTCAGTGATAATCCGTATGATCCTGGGTTTATTCATCTCTCCAATGAGCATTTGGCCAGCAAAGGGCCCGAATTTGCCAGCCGTCGAGTCAACCAAAGGCTGTGTTGGGGAATTTGCCATACTCCCGTGTGGAAAAAGAATGGCAGCAGTCTCCCTCATTCTTTCAAGAGAAGGAACAGGCAAGTCGACAGGGCGACCCTCCTTCCAGTCATCCTTCCAAATCAGGCTCGCGGCATGGCCGTAAAACTTACCCTTCTCGATATGGTGCAACTTGCTCGTACCCACCCAGTCGCCCTGGTTGTCGCTTACGAACAAGTTCCCATCCAGATCGAAACCCAGGCCGTTTGGCGTGCGTAATCCGCTTGCCCAAGGAATGAACTTCCCCTCCTTCGTCACTTGACAAACCCAACCCCTGTAAGGGACCGATGCGTACATTCTTTGAAGGTAGCTTCTCTTGTCGAATTTGCCGCGCTTCTCAAACCTGACGTCTGCCCCGCTCGAAGCGGTGCCCAAAGAAACGTAAAAATTGCCATCCTTATCCCGTACCGGACCGAAATGAAATTCGTGATAATTCCCAGAAACGCCAAAATCATCGCTAAAAACCGAATACTCATCCGCCACTCCATCTTCATCCGAATCTTTGATCAGGGTAAGCTCGGGCCTTTGGGCGACCATGACTTCGCGATCGTTCAATGCGACAACCCCAAGCGGAGTATGCAGTCCATCGGCAAGCAATTTCCACTGCTCGGTCTTTGGATTGAAAGTGAAAACTTCCCCACCCACGAAGCAAGCGACCAATCGCCCGTCCGGCATGAAGTCCAAACCGTCTGCCTGCGTCCCTTGCCCTCCCTTGGAATCACCGTACCTTTGATGGAGAAGCTCAGGGGACTGTATGTTCTCTATCTGGTAGAAATCCGAAATCTTATTGGCGTGTGCAGGTTTGCCCCACGAGAGTGCAATGCATAGTAAAAAAGCGAACCTATTCATTTCTCAACCTCCCCTCGGTCATCAAACAATCTCATGATCTCATCTTTCGAAAGCGGCCGTTCATAAGCGCGTAATTCATCCAAGTAATAGCTTGGATTTCCTTTTCCACCACCCAATCCGATTTTACCAGAAGGGAAATCTCCTTTCAACGGCTTGTTGGCAAGCAATGTTCCGTCTAGATAAATTTTTTCTGTCTTTTCGTCCAAGGTCAGGCAAAGTAAGTGCCACTGATCATCGATTGCCGGGTTGGATACGGGTTGTTCTATCGGCTTTGGCTTTTTCTCGCCTTTCTTTAGCTCCGCCACTTCCAACCTGTCGATATTGGGGCCGTTGTTGGAAACCGAAGTCAAGCGGATGCGCCGCTTGCCCCGTTTCAGATCAACCCTGTGATCCTGAATGTCCCATGAGTCCCAACTGCGGGTGCCCGCAAAGGGCAGGGGGGGAGCGAGCAGATCCTCTTGACTGTCAACGCTCAAACGCAGAGGCCGACTGCCAGAACTTGAATAACGGAACCGCAAGGTATGCGGTCCATCCTGTTTGATCATAATATCCCACTCCACGTATTCGCCCTTCTTACTCCCGAAGTCGACGTAACCCGACCCGAGGAACCCTCCATTGGCCTTGGTGCGGGAAGGGCCCTGAAACTTGGCGTCTTCCGCCTCGAACACTCCCTCGAGGCTACGGGCAAAGGGTTCGATTGGAGCATCAAAGAGGAATGGGTTCGCTTGGGGTTGGTAAGAGAGTCCACCTCCCTTTTCCCAGAAAACGATATCTGAAAGGGGCCTCGTAGAGTCCGTCAACTTAAGCCAGAAGGAAAGGGACGCGCCATTGGTAAAATCGCCTGCATGCTGTGCGGGTACGATAGGTTTGCCCGCCCTCATCATCCACGACTGCCCGATGGCGCCCGGATGGAGATCGCCCTTCCGGTTGTAACAGACCGCCAAATCATTCATTCCCACCCGCAAGATCGGGTGCTTACCCGGAATTTCTTCCATGCTGACTTGAAAGTTGACGGCCTCTTTCGATGTCAGCAACCACCCATCGGAAACCTTCTTCCCCTGGTTGAGTTCATAAGACACTCCAGCATCAGGGTCGACAAACCAGAGAATCCCATCCTGCGATCCCAATATTTTGAATTTTCTAATCAAGCCACTTTTCCCTGGTAGCTTAACCAAGTATTCAGAGATCTTGAGGTCGCCCAGACGATAACGAAACTCGGGGATTCCGTCAATCATCCGATAACCCTCGAAACGAACCGTGGTCACTTCCTCCCCCCTCGGTCGAAACGGAAAAGCAACCTCTTGATGATAAACACGACCCTCGATCGTTGGAAGAGTGCGCCAGCGGCCAAAACTGCCATTCTTTTTGATAAACCCATCTCGCCAAACATAACGCAGTCGGCATTCGCCTGCATCCCAGCAATAGGAATGTCCACCGGGAAGATGAACGGCAATGGCAGCAGGGGTACTGTCAGGCATAAAAGTCCTATGTACGATCGCACCGCCCTGATTCTCGAACTTCCCCCAGGCCGACTTCTTTTCCTCCTGTTCTTCAACGGATGATGGAACCTTCTTTGGAGGTGCTTTGGAAACGAAAAGAACCCCATGCATAAGAAAGCCATGACCGGGGAAAGTGCATACATACGGGTACTCGCCTTCTTTTTTCGGAGCCACAAACTCGACGGTTGCCTTTTTGCCGGGAAGAACAACCGGGGTCGCAACGATCACCTTATCTGATTTGGGTACGTAATCGAGTTCCGGTCCCTCCGCACCGAGAGCGATTGCGGCTTCCACCATCTCCATACGCGAACCGGGTTTTACGAGAACGAAATTATGCATCATCTCGTCGACGTTGTCGAAAATCAGCTCGACCTGCTCCCCTGGTTGCACATGCAGGAGTTTCGGGTCGTACTGCAAACCCGGCTTTACACCGACCGTTATCTTTTTCGCTTCCGCGTCAGACAGGAAGAAAAGCAGAGCAAAGAGCAATGACAGTGAAAGGCCAAACACCTTGAAGAAAAGAAGAATTCTCGAACACACAGCTTCCAACCTGATTGTAATCGATCAAAAGACAATCCAGAACAAAGCTGTCCAAACAAAAAAAAGGCCAATGCACATATTTTCCGACATCAAAAATTTCATGTAAATCAATAATGCAATCAAGCCTCCGAGGGATTTCCGTCCAATGGCAGGAAAAGAACAAAAGTCGCTCCCCCTCCTTCCGCAGGCCTAAAAGTCAATGAACCGCCGTGCTCACCGACGATAAGAGCGTGCGCCAAAGCTAATCCTTGCCCCATCCCTTGCCCAACGGCTTTCGTGGTAAAAAAGGGCTCGAAGATTCTATCTCGAATGCAAACGGGAACTCCTCCTCCATTATCCCGAACCTCGACCTTCACTCCGTTGCGTGCAGTTGTTGATCGAATTGAAATGACCCCTTTCTCGCCCCCCGGCGGATGCTCGACAATAGAATCATAGGCATTCACGACCAGGCTCAAAATAGCATGACTGACCTCACTAAGAGCACATTTCACCTTTGGCATATCTTTATCCAAGGAAAACCTCAGGTCGACGAGTCCGGGGTCGAGTTTGGCCTTGGATAAAACAAGGGCATCACGAATGGCCTGATTGACGTCGCCGAGTTCCATTTTTCTGTCGAGGCCCTTATGGGAATATCTTCTCATTGTCGCTACAATGCCTCCTATTCGATTCACCCCGACAATCGCGTTCTTAATGGCAACAGGCAGATTCTCTTTTACAAAATCAGGCAGATAGACACTCGCTGGACCGCTCAGGATTTCCTTGATCGAGTCTTCGATGAACTTTAGATGATCTCCAACAAATTGGGCGGGGGTATTGATCTCATGAGCTATGCCCGCGGACAGTCTACCCAATGCCTCCATTTTGGCTGACTGCATTTCGGCGGAAATTGCTTCCGCCGCTTCGATTTTGTGATGGGGCAGAGTTCCATCTGTTTTAGTGTTGGCAGGTGTAGCCATCCAATCGGAGGAAACAAAGTTATCAGACGAAGGTCGGTCTGGATCTTTTTCTTCAATCATCTCAAATCGATTCCTTTAAAAACTTTCATGAAACCTCGCATCCCCAAGCAATAAGACAGTGAGCCTCTTCAATCAATCGTCAACCGGAGCTCTTCTCGTCAATCTATTCGCTTTTTGACTCGAAAGAACCAGCTTCCGCCAACGGCAGTAAAACATGAAAAGTAGTTCCTTCTCCCTCAACGGTATCAAAATAAATCTTTCCCCGGTGCCTTTCGACCACTAAGTTATAGGAAATAGCCAAACCTTGACCTGAACCCACTCCTATTTTTTTGGTCGTAAAAAAAGGATCGAACACCCGATCAATAACTTTGGCAGGGATACCGCCACCATTATCCTTAACGGATATATGGAGAAAAGAGCTATTATCGCGGGTGGTCTTAATTGTAATCTTCCCCATTGAGCCTTTGTGAAATTCGGCGATTGAATGAGATGCGTTTACAATCAAGTTGATGAGAACCTGACTGATCTCACTCAAACGGCAAGGAACCAAAGGTAAATCGGAGCCGAACTCCGTATCCAAAACCGCTGAGTTTTTCCATTCGTTCCTCGTTATTGAAACACAATCGCGGGCTATTGAGTTTATGTCCGAAGGGCAGAGTGCAGCATGATTGTCCTTGTAAGAAAATCTCTTCATCGCGGAAACGATTTCCGTTATATGCTCAAGTCCTTTTCGTATGCTCTCCAATGCGACAGGTACGTTCTTCTCCAGAAAGTCCGCATTCTTGAATTCGAGCTTTGAAAAAACTTCTTGCTCAAAGGTTTCATCAACGAAAGCTTTGAGGAAACTCAGGTGATCTCCGGCAGATTGGGCGGGCGTACGAATTTCATGCGCTATGCCCGAGGCCATCTGACCCACTGCTTCCATTTTTTGAGCATGCTGCAAATCAGCCTCTAATTTCTTGCGGTTTTCAATCTCAATCTCCAGCTTTTCCGTCCGCTCGGCAAGTTGACTTGTTCTTTCTTTTACAGACTCTTCCAGCTTATGCACGAGCTGCCAAAGTCTCCTGGATAGAGTTTCGATCTCATGTGGACCGGTTTCTTTTTTAAAAAGCGTTTTCACTTGCGATGAGCCCGCTCCACCCTTCTTGAGAGAAGGTTGGGTAAATGATCGCCTGTCGCTCAGTGCCTCGTCCGCAGCCCGGGCCATTCTGCTAATTGGATTAAGGAAACTCCTTTGAATCACATAGCCGACAGCAAGCATGATCAGCAGGTAAGCAACGCAAGCAATGCCGATAAGCGACAAGGAGTCTTTTCTTGATTCAATCATCTCCGCTTTCCTGATTTCAATCTTAGCATACTCGGACTCCAAAAATTCGTCGGTCCAAATATCCAATTTCTCAACGGCCAAGCGAAAATCCGCAGCTACTCTGTCGAAATCCGGTTGAGGAAAAAGCTCAGGATTCGAGGCCAAGGCAAGAGAACCCAATTGAACCGAAGTTTTATTAAAATCACGAAAAGCCAACTCATAATTTCTAATCAAATCCTGGGGAACTTGAGGTTCGGACTTCATCCTCATGATACCCTCATGGACTTGAACAAGCATGATTTCGACAAACTGAAACAAAATCGAAGGTTCATCCGCAAAGTAATCCATTCTGGAAATAACCTCCTTACTCTCATCCGACAGCTTCGTAGCCTTCTTCCAGGTGGCAGAGGCTTCACCGCTTGACTGAAGAAACATACTGAATCGGTCGGTCTCATCACTTGACTGACTCATATGGAGCCATGCAAAATAAAGAAGAGAAAAAGCCCCGACCAGCGACACTACGGTCATGAACAATAAGTAGTGCCTTATTTTCACCTTACACGCGTTTTACTTCATCCAATTAAAATAAAACTCAACAACTAAGATTTGCCCTTTCTGACCAAAACCTGAACTGCATCGGGAAAAGGGCTTTCGTCGTAAGTAGCAAAATAATTACCCGTGATCCGGAGAAAGTGCTCATCGACAACTGTTCCTTTTGGTGCAATCAAAGTATTGTCGGGCAGACGAATATCCTGATTGATTTCCATACCTTCCGCCAAGAGTTGAGGATCAATCATGTCTATGTAGTCGCCATCGGTGGAAACATCGTAGGCATGCGTAAACGCCTCAATGATACCAGGAACGAACTTGTCCTGTGAAGCCGACAAAATCTCACGTATCTTGCCGTTTGAACGGCCTTCCGACGCATAGTGGTCATATTGTTGGCAAAACCTAAGTATTGAGGCGAGCTTGTGCGTTCCCGTCTTGTCAAGGACCTGAGGGTTGTAGTCTGTATTGATCAACTTGATAATCTCCGGGATATCCCCAAGTCTTGGAATCCCACCAAGCACTCCACTTATAAAAGTGGGGAATCCCTCCATGATCTCAACGACTTCCTTGGGGAGTTCGCTTTGCTTGTAAACGTCTTCCTGGATGCTATCGGGAAGTCCGACGTGCCCAAGGTAGGAGAAAGTGGCGGCCAATTCAAGTCGCCATGGGTCACTGACCTTGAGCAACTCTGCCAACTTAAAAGCAACCTCCTTGACTCTCTGGGCTCGTCCAAAAAACAATGGCTTCGAGGCAGCCAGAATTGAAGTCATTGCCCGTACCGCACCGTTTAACGTTTCCTCAAGCATATCCTTTTCCGCTCGAATCAACTGGTACTGTCGTAAGGCCGCCTCAACGTGTTCCTTCATTTTCTCGGAGGAACATGGCTTGCCCAGCAGACGAAAAATTTGTCCATGCAGAACTGTATCCGAAACATTTTCGAAATTTGCCGCTCCAGTGAGCAGCATCGTAACGACCTCCTTATCTTCTTCGCGGATTTTCTGCAGAAACTCCGCTCCATTCATGATCGGCATCTGAAAGTCGGAAACCACCACGGCAAAGGGACCTTGCTCTTTAAAGATCATTAACGCCTCTTCAACCGAAGAAGAAATATGAACATTAAAATTCCTCCCCAAAGTTAACTGCAGACCAGTTAGTAATGCTTTTTCGTCATCAACAAAGAGAATCTTATCTGAAACATTCATAATGGATTAGTTTAGTCAAAAGTTGACCCTATCTCGAAAGAGGGAAGAGCGTCTAGAACTAATGTGAAAAAATGAATAAAAATTACACAAATACGGCACCCCCAGAGAACTAGGGCTGGTGTGTTACCACTTCAGCAACTCACGGAGTTTCCTCTTAATCCAAGAGGACCAGGACCTATTGCTGATCAGACGAAAGTTGAACAAGATGCAATAGGTCGGACATTTTTATGCGCCTTCGCTTGCTATCCGGCAAGGTGTATGTCGGAAGGGTATTGCTTTGAATCAACTTCGTGATGGGGCGATTGGTCTTGTAACCCAAAAATCGAGCGGCGTCTGTAATGGAAAGTAATCGAATAGTATCATTTTTCATTAGCTTAAGGTTTCAACGATGAGAGGTTTTGCGAATCATGACTGAGATCATGCGTACTTTCGCGGTCTCCCACGACCTCTTGTCACTTCTATCGAGGGTGCTTGGGATATCTCCTTTGCTTTTTCCCTCAAGGACAACACCTCGCTCAGAAGAACCCTTCGACGGGTCACGTGAGGCAGGCGGTAGCCAACGAGTGCACCTCTCTCTATCATTTGGTTGACGGATCGATAGTGGGCAAACCCAAGGATTTCGGCAGCTTCGGTAATTTTAATGAATCGGTCTGGGTCAGTTTCTTTAATCATTTGGTTTTCTTTTAGTTAAGGTTGCTTTTCATTTTTACTTATCAATGAAACGATCTGTTTGTGCCTTACACGCATACGATCCGTCTCAGGCAACTCGTAAGCCTGGAGAAGTCCGCTCCTGACCATTTTTGAAATCCTGGTGTAACTTCTAATACCAAGGACTTCAGCCGCTTCACTAAAGGTAATGAAGCGTTCCCCAAGGTACTTTTCTTTACTCTTCATCTTTAAAAATCAGGCAAATTCTTTTACTGGTGAAGAAATTGATTCAGGAACGGCCACTTTCATAACTTCGTTCAAAGCCAACCTCCTTCTCTTGGTGTGTGGGATATCGTATTCTTTCAGGTATCCTTCCTTAATTAATCTCAACACTGATCTGTAATTTTTGTACCCGAGTATATGGGCTGCTTGCGTAAATGTAATAAGTCTGTTTTCGAATTCTTTCATTTTGAAGTGATGATTGTTTACCCAAAACAACTAATTGCATAATAACTGCATTGCAAATACAATTTTGTAAATTCTGCAACAAACCTCAAAGCGCCTTACGTATGAGCTAATGTCTTAATAAAAAACAGATATCTATTCTACCGAAACATTCATTTGCTTGTATTCTACAATTATAGAAACCACAGGGAGCAGCAAACAACTAATCGACATTGGACATGACACGGCAGAATTACTTTAGTAATCTTGGATTGT
>JAURNO010000457.1 GCA_030830145.1 Verrucomicrobiota bacterium | reverse complement strand
TAATCGGAGTGGATTCCTTTTTCGTGGCTACCCTTCGTCTCGTCTGCGCGACCTTTCTTTTCCTGCCCTGTTTACGATCCCGAAAAATCGGAAGGGAGGACTGCGGGAAACTCATGACTTATGGAGCCATCCAGTTTGGTCTTATGTATTCCTTTTACATGAAGGCTTTCCAATACCTGCCCTCTCATTTGGTTGCTCTTTTCTCGATCTTAACTCCGGTTTACGTGGTCCTTGTCCATGATATTCGGCGAAGAAGATTTTCACCAAACTTTTTCATTGCGGCCATCATCTCGGTTTTGGGTGCAGCATGCCTGAAAGCCAAAACGGTTCCGAGCGGGGATTTTTGGATCGGTTTTGGGCTTATGCAACTTGCGGGTCTTTCCTTTGCCTATGGACAAGTCGCATACCGCGATTGGAAGCGTGGGAACGAGACCGTGAAGGATCGAGAGGTGTTCACTCTGTTGGCAGCGGGAGGGGCTCTAACTGCTCTGCAGTTTAGTCTGTTCTTCAGTGATTGGAGCGACCTGCCGACCGAACCATCCCAATGGCTTTCAATCCTCTATTTGGGCATCGTTGCTTCCGGGATCGGCTTCTTTCTGTGGAACAAGGGTGCGTCTCTTAGTAACCCGGGAACTCTTGCCGCGTTCAATAACGCGGTGGTTCCTCTCGCAGTTTTAGTTTCCCTTTTTGTTTTTAGAGAAATCGAAGATATTTCCACTTCAATGATGGTTCGTTTGGGCATTGGAAGCGCGCTGATCATCGTAGCCGTACTTATATGCAAGGGAGGCAATGAAGAAAGGGCTGCTCTCGGACCCCGATAAGAGAGGCCTCGTCAAAAGAAGGGAAAGCTATCCTGCGATTTTACCAGGACCTATCCCGATGTTAATACCGTGAAGCCTACTTTTTGTCGGCCAAGGGTTGCTTCCATCCCATATTCACTTCCGGACCAAGTTTCCTCAGCTCTCCGGATACTTTGTTCACTTTGGTTTGGGCGTCGTCCCTCTTGGTTGATGATTCGCGTTCTTGTTTCTTGAACTCTTCATCGGCCTTGGCGAAATTTTCAGAGGGCTTGAAATCCTTGATTTTTGCCCTGAATGACTCAGGATTCGCATCGAATTTGCCCTTGCATTTGTCGCAGCAAAAACCAATTTTTCGACCTTCGAAAGTGGAGTTCTTGGTTTCGTCCAAATCTTTATTCGATACGGGGCATTTCGCGTTGATGGGCTTTTCGTCGGAGGTTTGCTTGCTCAGGTTTGTCTTTTTTTCCTCGAGTTTTTCCATCTTGGTATTCTCATTTTTCGTAATTTGGTCGAGGGAAGCCTGGAGCTTTTTCTGCTCGGCGCTTAATGAATTGTACTTTCCGGCGTCGACAAAGCTTTTCTTTAGGGAGTCCGCTCCCTTTTGGGTAAACTTAGTTTGCCAAAGAAAGACTTTGGAGAGTTTACGGAGCTTTGCGAGATTGCCTACTGATGCATCGGAAACCTTAGTCCCGTAGAGGTTGAGGTATTCCAAGCTCTTGAGCTTGGAAAGATGAGCCGAAGCTGAATCCGTGATGGAGGTGTTTTCCAAGTGTAGCCGGGTAAGCATGGTTAATTTGCCAAGGGATTGAATTCCTTGGTCGGTTACTCCGGTTCGGGCAAGATTAAGCCAAAGTAATTGCTTGGCGAGAGGGTTGAGCAATTGAAGTTTCTTATCATCAAAGGATTGACCGGCATACGATGCATTCACGTAAATGGCATTGGTGTTTTGGGCGATGGGTAAAGCGAGTACGCCGGCTTTTCTAAGGGCAGCTAGAGCTTTGGGGTCAGCCTCAGGAACTTCAGGGAGTTGCGGTTGTAATTTGGCTGTGAGCGAGAGGATCTTTTTGGGCATGTTCTTTAAAACGTGATCGGCTGCTTTGCGGCTCGATTCGTCGAGGTCCGTTAGAAGCAAATCGAAAGAAGCACCTAATTTAATCCATGCTTTCATCACCTCAAGTTCCTGTGGGCTCACCGGGTTGTAATGCTCCTTGTCCTCAAAGGGGGGCATGGCTTCCTCATCATCCTTGGGTAACGTGATGCGGTAGATCAGTTCGCTGTCGTCTGCTTCTCCCTTGATTACGATATCGCTCCCGACCCCTCGGCCTCCTTTGAGCAGAGTTTCATTGGTATGCATGCGGAGTTTGCCCTTGTCCTTGTCCGCTCCATGACACTGTACGCACTTTGCATCCAAGACCGGTCTGATTAGGTCTTTGAATACGTTTTGGGGAGAATCATCTTTTGCAGTAGCCGAAGAGATAAGGAGGAAAAAGGAAAAGGGTATGCTCAAGATTGTTTTCATTAGTGAATTGGGAATTGGGAAAAGTTAAATATCTTGCTATGAATACTGATACAAAGACATTTTTAATGCAAGGACACGAAGTGATAAAAAACGAAATAATTGACTGGAGCAAAGAGCTTTGGTTCGCCCTGTTCTTTCTTACTACCGGGTTTACTATTTGGCCGTTGATGGTTTATTTTTTAGGTCAAGCGCTTGGGTTGGAGTATTTCTCCGGAATGCACTTACGTACTTGGGCGGAGTCCAAGGTGTATTTTCTAGCGAATGATGGCTTTGTGAGGCCCATGGTCAGGCTTTTGTTTCTTTGCTCTCCTTACTTGTTGAGTCTTTTGATTAGGTTCGGTCTCTTCTACTCCAGAAGGAACGCGTAATTCAGTTTGTTTTTTCGGGAATGAAATTTTCCTGGTACTTGCAAAACTTAGCGTAAGCTCCATTCAGGCCAACAAGTTGGTTGTGGCTGCCTTGCTCGATAATTTTTCCTTTCTCGAGAAATATGATCTTATCGGCGTCCCTTATGGTACTGAGCCTATGAGCGATGACTAAAGTCGTTCGATCTTTCGTCAGGGTGGCCAAAGCGTTTTGAATACCTCTTTCGGTTTCAACGTCCACGCTTGAGGTGGCCTCATCCAAAATTACGATCGGCGGAGCTTTGAGAATGGCCCGAGCTAAAGTGAGCCTCTGTTTTTCACCCATGCTCAGGCGAACGCCTTTCTCCCCAATCTGCGTATCCCATCCGTCCGGCAGTTCCTTTACAAAATTCCATGCATGGGCGACCTCAAGCGCATTTTGCAGGTCCGAATCAAGGGCCGTTGGTTCGGCAAGCAAAAGGTTTTCCTTAACGGATGCATCAAATAGAAAAGGATCTTGTGAAACCATGCCGATTTGGGACCTCAAATCTTTGAGTCGGAGATCACGAACATCCGTATCACCAATCCGAACCGCACCTTCCTCGACATCGTAGTATCTCAGGATGAGGTTGGCTACGGTACTTTTGCCTGCACCGGTGGGTCCGACCAATGCAGTTGTGGAACCGTGCTGAAGCCTAAAGTCCAAATCCGTTACAATGGAAGCCCTGGTATCGTAAGAAAAAGAAACTGAATCGAAGACAATGGAGTGATCGGAGCAAGGGAAAGGAGTTGCTTGGGAGGGGTTTTGGATTTGTACGTCCGCATCTAGAATCTCAAAGACCCGCTCACCTGAAGCTTTGCCGGCAGATACCAAGTTATTGATCGATACCAATTGCCTGACTGGCTCATAAAACATGTTTGCATAAAGAAGAAAGGCGAAAAATTGACCTGTAGTGAAATTGGCGTCCGTTTCAAGAAGGTAAGCGCCCATTCCCACGACGGCGAGGATACCCAAAGAGGAAGTGAAACTTGCACCCGGCCCTTGTATCGACCATCGGTACATAGCCTGAAGGGATCTCCTCTCGACTTCTTTGCCAATTTTATGGAACCGAGATTGTTCCCTTTCTTGCAGGGCGAAGGCGTGAATGAGCCTATTGCCTTGAATGTCTTCGACCAAAATAGAGTTAAGATCACCCGAAGCTTCGCGGACCAAACGCCAGTTCCGTTTGGAAACCTTTGAATAGCGAAAGGCCATGACGGCAAGAACGGGCAATGGCAAAAAAACCAAAAAAGCCAAGCGAGGCTCCTGAAAGAACATCATGACAGTAACCCCGATCAAGGTCAGGACGGCAATGACCCCTTGCTCTGTCCCATCCAGGATGGCTCGCTCCACGCTTTGTACGTCCTCCACCACTCGTGACGAAATATCTCCGCTCTTTCGCCGATCGTAAAAACTGATGGGCAAATTGAGTAACTTGTCGTGCAAGTCCTTGCGAAGCTTAAAGATAACCTTTTGCTCCAACTTGTTGTTAACCCGAATTCGAAAACAATTGAGGGTTTCCTTGAGAAGGAACAGGCAGGCAATCAATCCAAGTCCTCGTGCCAAGAAACCGCCCTCACCAAGTCCTTCATTGAAAATTTCATCCAGCACTTTTTGAATCACGGAAGGAACGGAAACGGAAAGAAGCGTCATACCGCAGGCCAAGGCAAGCGTAAGTCCAAAAAGAAACTTATGCTCGAGGAGGTATATACTTACCCTTCTGATAACTTTTTTGTTTTTACTTTCTTTCACAATGGTTAATGAACATTCTTACAAAACCGAATTTCTTCATTTTGACAAACATCGACGACAATATTACCGAAGGCCCAACAGGAGCAATTCTCCTCGATTTACCTTCTCCCTATCAACCTCATCCATGTGGACTTCTTCATTTGCCCCGCTTTTTGGCTAAGATTCAAAAGCACCTTGAGGGGAAATTGCCCGCCAGTTACCAAAGAAACTTCACCAAGGGATTCGATGGCTTTCTGTGCCTTCATCTTGGAGTTGACCCGGATGTGATTGTCGATTGCGTCAAGGAAAGCTCTACGAAAACCCAGCTTGACGAAAAACTTCTTGGTTTGTTCCCGAAGGATCTCAAGGTTCATATTTGGAATCGAAAAGTAGTCCAAATGGGGATGTCGGACATGGCGCTTGATAAACTTGAGGAAATCAAGGTGGATCTTGGGGCAGGAGCCCGAGACGACCTCCGTTGCTTTGCAGACGTGATTGATTTTGACGAGGGTAAGCTCGATTGACACTCTGGTCTCAGACTCTTTTCAGGGTGACGATGGTGACGTCGTCTCTCTCGTAAGAAGCGGAAGAATATTCATCTAGGTCGGAAAGCAACTTTCGGTTGAATTCGTTGGGCTTCAAAAGGATTCTAGATGTAAGTCGTTTGCAAAGCCGTTCTTGTCCAAATTCTTCCCGCTCCTCGTTTTCGGCTTCCGTTACCCCATCGGTAAATAAAACCATGACGTTTCCTTTCTCAAAAGGAATGACTTTATCCTCGATGGTTTCATCGAAGAAATCCGCGGGTACCATTCCCAAAGCCATTCCGTTCCCATGAAGTTTTTCTATGGAAATTTCGTCGCCTTCCCCTTGCTTGGCCAAAAGAGCAGGTTCGTGTCCTGCCCGAGCATAGGTGGCGGTATTGGTTTGCGTATCAATAATCGCGAGGAAAAGGGTGATGAACATATCTTCCCTTATGCGTTTTTCCAAATCCAAGTTTAGTTTCTTCAAAACAGTGGCCGGAGATCTTGTTTTGTTTACGTAGTGGCGGAGGTTGGTTTGGCACAAAGCCATAAGAAGAGATGCGGGTACGCCCTTTCCCGAGACATCGGCAATGCAAACTCCGAACTTGGTGGGTGAAAGCTTGTAAAAATCATAGAAGTCACCCCCTACTTGGGATGAAGGCAGATATTGAGCGTCGACCTCCAATCCCTTGGAGTCAGGGGATTTTTGGGCTAAAAAAAGCTCTTGGACTTCCTTTGCCAATCCGAGATCCGAATCCATCCTTGATTTTTCAAGTCGCAAATTCATCGCATCGGAATTCTTGATCGCCAGTGCAGCCTGTTCGGCCAAGGAGTTAACGAGGGACAAATCCATTTCCGAGAAAGTGAGACCGCTGGATGGATTCGCGACTACTAAAACACCCAAGATCGAATCATCGTGAATGAGAGGAGAATATACCATGGAGCGAACCGCAAGAGCCGGGTCCGGATGTTTCACGATCCTCGGATCGGATTGTGCGTTGCCGACAAAAACCGGTTTCCCCGTCTTTGCCACTTCCCCGACGATTCCCTCCCCTTCTTCCAAAATTTCCGAACTGAGAATTTTCTCGAGAAAGCTCGCTCTTGTTGATGCTTCCTCACCCAGTGATTCCTTCATGCGTCGCTGGGGAGGGAAAAGCCCTTCCGTTGCAATTCCTCTGAGTTTCCCGTTCTCGAGTTTTTCATAGACGCATGCACTCATGGCGCCTGTGGTCATCACTGCCGTATGCACGATACGATGGTAAAGGTCCTTCCGAGCTACGCCTTCACCGATGGCGACGGCCAGGTTATGCATGAATTCTACGATAATTTCCTTTTCCTTCTGCAAGCGAATCTTCTCATCTCGTAGATCCGATATTTTCCTCTTGGATATTTTCCCAAAATACAAAAGGCCTAGGATTCCTACGGTCGCTCCGGCAAGCAGGAATAGAAACACATTCATCTAAAACGAGAGGCCGCTTAAGCGGAATCTTCCTTTTGCCGGTCGAGAAAGTTTACCACGTCACAGAACATTCGCGAATTCTTCTCATTGAGTTCCATGAGAGTCTTGTGGGCTTGGTAAATGGTTTCGGAACATGCCGCGCCACCCTGTACTCCGTTTTTCAAATCGTCTAGTTCATGCAGGTCGGAGGGTGATTCTTCGGAACTGATTTCGGCAATTTTGTGAATTCCCAAATTTTGAACGGTTTCCAAGTTTCTTCCCCGCAGGTTTAGGAGTGTCAGGTATCCTTCGTCCTCGAATTTCCTTAGCTTTAGAGCCAACCCGACGAGTATTCCCAAAAAAGTGCTGTCCATACTGCTGCAATCCTGAAAATCGACGATATAATTGCGTCGGCCTTCCAGTATGGACTCTTCGAAGAAAGAACGAAGTGGACCGCAATTCAAATAGGATGCTTTCTGAAATACTCGGACGAAAGCTTTCTCAGGGGTAACATTAACGAGGTAATGGGATTCTTTGTTCATGTTGTGATTCCCTGAGAATGATCCCTTATCAAGAGGTCCTGGTAGCAATTTCCCTTGTACAGTGTCTCGTTGAGAATTCCGACTCATTATGGATACCTGTGGGCAAATGAGAACGGTGCTGCTTCAGTTTTGTTTGGGTCCGCAGGCAAGAACTTTTTATAGTAAACTTTGTGTCCGAAGACATAGTATTAGAGGCCAATTGGTCTTGCATTCGACAAAAGTTTGGTCGCGGAATACCTCGATTTAGCGAAGGGCGTTTTTGATCGCTTCGAAGTCAGGCAATTGTTTCGGATCGTCGGAGGACCAGGAGAAGGAGACCTTCCCATCTTTTGAGACCACAAAAGCCGATCTTTTGGAAACGCCTTCGAAACCAATGAAATCTTCGTAAAGAACACCGTACTCCTTGGACACCGCTTTGTTGAAGTCACTCAGGAGAGGGAAATTCAAACCTTCTTTCAGGGCCATTGCTTCCTGAGCGAATGGACTGTCGACACTAATGCCCAAGACTTGAGCGTCCAAATCTTCGTATGTGGAAAGATCGTCTCGAATCGAGCAGGTTTCTTCCGTGCACACACCAGTGAATGCAAAGGGAAAGAAAAGGAGGACCACATTCTTTTCGCCCTTGAAACTGGAAAGTTCCACGTCCTGCAAGCCTTCCGCGTTTTTTGTCTTAAGAGTAAAATTTGGCGCATCAACGCCGGTGGATAAAGTCATGTTGGTTCCTAATTTGAGGGATTGTGCTGATCAGGGGATTGTTTGTTGATAAATTTGGTAACGCTCCTGACCTCGAAAGCAAGCGGAATCCTTTCCTTGAAGGGAAGAAAGGTAATTCTTGGCTCGAAGAATCATCGATTTGTTTATACAAGGGTGGTTTATTATGCCATTCCGATGAAACTTGAAGAATTACTGAACAATACGGAGGTCGCAATTGGTGAGGAGGAACTCGGAGAAAGACTTGCCGCCGACCGAAAGCTCAAAGTGAAGTTCGGCGTCGACCCTACAAGACCCGACCTTACCTTTGGACATCTTGTTGTTTTCAACAAACTCAAGCAATTTCAGGACGCTGGGCATGAAGCGATTTTGCTGATCGGCGACTACACAGCGCGAATCGGGGATCCGAGTGGTCGATCCGAACTGAGACCCGAGTTGACCGAATCCGAGGTTAATGAAAATGCCAAAACTTACCTGGATCAGGCTTTTCGCATTCTCGATCCGGAAAAAACAACGGTTAGGAAAAACAGCGAGTGGTTTGCTTCCATGTCTTTTGCCGATGCTTTGAATCTTTCCCGGAAAATGACGGTTGCCCGTATGCTTGAAAGGGATGACTTCGAAAAACGATTCCGATCGAATCAACCTATTTCAATGGTCGAGTTCATGTATCCATTGATTCAGGGATACGACTCGATCGTTCTCGAGTCAGACGTTGAGCTTGGGGGAAGCGATCAACTCTTCAACATGCTCGTCGGTCGGAATCTTCAGAAGGAAAAAGGTCATTCTCCGCAAGCGGTTCTTACGATGCCTTTGCTTGTGGGGTTGGACGGTAGCAGGAAAATGTCCAAGAGTTACGACAACTACATTGCCTTCAATGATTCATCGAAAGATATTTTTGGGAAAGTCATGTCAATATCGGATGACGTGATGTGGAGCTATTTTGAATTATTGTTACTGAAGTCAGGGGATGAGATGCTTGAATTGAAGAATCTTCACCCAATGGATGCAAAGAAAAGTTTAGCTCGCGAATTGACCGCTCTTTTCTTTGAGGATGCGATTGCGCAAAAAGAATTATCGTCCTTCGGTCAGGTTTTTTCCAAAGGGGAAACGCCTGAAGAAATGAAGACCTTCAAGCTGAGCGAATTGTCTTTGGATAGTGAGTCTCAAACCTTATTGAACATCATGGCCTCGACTGAAATATTTGATTCAAAAGGACAGATTAGAAGACTTTTTCAGCAGGGTGCGATAAAATTAAATGGAGAAAAAAAGGATGACTGCGAGGAGCGGGTTAACAAACTTTCCGCCTCCGAAGAATTAGTTATCAAAGCGGGAAAGAAAACGTTCATTCGTTTTTTGGCGTAGTTACGATACTCTTGAGAAAAGGAGCTGTCTTGCA
The DNA here is from genome assembly GCA_030830145.1 of Verrucomicrobiota bacterium. Classification (GTDB taxonomy): domain Bacteria; phylum Verrucomicrobiota; class Verrucomicrobiia; order Opitutales; family Seribacteraceae; genus Seribacter. Next base: position 5,486 of record JAURNO010000457.1, on the reverse strand, counting down.
CTTTTTGTTCGCGAGTGCGTCAAGGACGCTTCCAGTGTGAAGAATTCGACCGCCTTTTTCTCCACCCAATGGCCCAAGTTCGATAATATGGTCAGCCTCGGCGATGACTTCGACGTCGTGCTCGATCACAACTACAGTATTATTTTCTTCCACCAGACGGTGAAGTAAATGAATAAGTCTTTTGGTGTCGGTTGGATGTAGTCCAATGGTTGGTTCTTCCAAGATGTACAGGTTTGGTTTTTTAACGGCTCGATATCCATGTTTGCCTTTGTCGATTCCCGTTGCGAGTTCGGCGGATAGTTTGAGTCTTTGTGCTTCCCCTCCCGACAAAGTCGGAGAAGGTTGCCCAAGTTTCAGGTAACCCAAACCGGTTTCGACCATCAACGAGAAGGTGGACTCAAGATAATGATCAAATTTAAAGAACATGGATGCATCGTGGAAAGTGAGTTCAAGAATTTCGGCAATATTCTTTCCTTTCCATTTAAGCTTGAGAATTTCCTCACGATATCTCTTTCCTCCACAGTCATCACAAGGGACGTAAGAATTGGGGAGAAAGCTCATCTCCATTTTGATTTTACCAGCCCCTTTGCACGCTTCGCATCTTCCGCCCTTTACGTTGAATGAAAAATCACTGGGAGAAAATCCTTTTGCCTTGGCTTCCGGAAGAGAAGAAATCATGGATCTGATCTTATCCCAAACCCCAAGATAGGTTGCGGGTGTCGATCTTGGCGTTTTGCCGATGGGTTTTTGGGTTACTTCGATGGCCTTATGGAAGGCGTTGCCATTCGTTAATCGAAAATTCTGATTACGAAGGGTTTTTACGTCTGCTGAAATCGATTCTTTTACGCCCTTTAACAAAATTCCTCTGACAAGAGATGATTTTCCCGAACCTGAGACTCCACAGCAAACGGTGAGTCTTTGCATGGGGAACCCGACAGACAAATCTTTCAAGTTGCGAAATTTCACACCACTAAGCTTTAACCAGCCAGGCTTCGCGCTCTGAGTGATTTTTCTCCAGTTGCCACGGGTAGGATGATCGGCCCCTTTTTTCAAATGCGCTCCCGTAGGCGAATTTGGGTTTTTCATTATTTTGTCAGGACTTCCTTTGCCGACAATTTTTCCACCGGCTCGACCAGCTCCCGGGCCGATGTCGATCAAATAGTCCGCTTGCATGATGGTTTCAAGATCATGCTCGACTACGACCAAAGAGTTTCCCCTCGATTGTAGTTCGCGCAAAGATTCAATAAGCCTTTGATTGTCTACAGGGTGAAGACCGATGGAAGGTTCGTCCAAAACATAAAGTACACCCGATAAGTTTGAGCCGAGTTGGCTGGCCAAACGAATTCTTTGAGCCTCTCCTCCGGAGAGTGAAGAAGTCTCCCGGTCCAAAGACAAATAGTCCAAACCGACTTTTTCCATAAAACCCAATCGTTCTAAAATTCCTGGGAGAATGGCTTCGAGAATTGGCTTTTGCTTTTTTTCCACTTTTAAATTTTTGAGAAAAGAAAGGATGCCGGAAGGGCTTAGCCGAAGAGCCTCGGGTAGTGAAAGCCGAACGCCTTTCGGGCCATACAGAACAATGTTCCTGCTTGTTTCGTTTAGTCTTTCACCCTTGCATTCTGGGCAGGTATCTCCGTCCTCAAGTTTCCACCATATGCCGTTGGCCGGTAAATGATCCTTATGTTTTTCATAGATCCTTCCGTAGCCACGGCAAAAAGTGCACCAACCCTTTGGAGAATTCCAAGAAAGAAGGGCTGGTTCTATTTCCGGATAGGCCTTTCCGGTCTCGGGGTCAACTCGTGAGGTCGAATGCCAGTTCTCTTCTTCTCCTTTCGGGATCACGAGGCATCGTCCTTTACCAAGATCAAGGGCTTGCCTAACGGATTTTGCGAGCTCGGAATCGGAGGGGATTGAAGTCCACTTCTGCGTTACAACTTCCACATTATGCTCGCGGTAGCGATCAAGACCTTCAAAACCCTCGGTCGCTTGGATTTTACCATCGCACCCCACCTCGGCATAGCCTTTTTCTCGAGCCCAATTCACGATAGGTTTGTGATGCCCCTTGCGATTGGTGATGAGTGGAGAGAGAAGGGCCGAAGGTTTTTTCGGGGATGGCTTATGGACTAGGAAACCGGATTTTATACGGTTCATTACCTCGTCTTCGGTGTTGTTTGTGAGGTGGGCTTGATCCGCGGTACTCAATTGGATTCCGAGCCGTGAGTATAGAAGCCTTAGAAACTGAGCAATCTCGGTCGTGGAACCAACAGTCGATTTGCGACTACCACGCGTAACCCGCTGTTCGATTGCCACTGTTGGAGATATCCCGGACAACGAGTCAATCTCAGGTTTGCTGAGTTGATTGACGAATTGACGGGCGTAGGAAGACATTGATTCCATAAAGCGCCGTTGTCCTTCCGCAAAAATAACGTCGAAAGCAAGAGATGACTTTCCCGAACCCGATGGACCGGTGACAACGACGAACTTGTTGGCGGGAATAGTAACGCTGAGGTTCTTGAGGTTGTTTTCCCTTGCCCCAATTATCCTTAAGTCTTCTCGTTTTCTAATTCCGCGAGATGTTTCTTTCCTCCCTTGCAAACGACTGTTCAAAGAAGAAGCCTGCATGATTTTGGAGGTGGGAGTTGATTTTCTCATCAAGGCAACAGGGCTTCCTTCAGCGATGATTCTTCCACCCTTTTCTCCTGCTCCAGGTCCCAACTCGATGATCCAATCGGCCTCTTTCAACACTTGGCGGTTGTGTTCGACTACCAAAAGAGAGTGCCCGGCCCGGATCACACCCCGCAGGCATGTAAGCAACTTTTCAACATCTTGCATGTGCAATCCCGTCGTGGGTTCGTCGATAAGAAGCAAAGAAGGTGAAGAGCCTTTTTTCAGCGTGGTGAGATACTTGACTAGTTTGAGGCGTTGAGATTCGCCACCAGACAAAGTATTTAATGCCTGTCCAAGGGTCAGATAACCGAGACCGACCTGCTCGAGAGCTTCCAGTTTTCTTTTCGTCTTAGGGAAGTGGGGAAAGATTTTCGCTGCCTCGTCGACAGTTAGGTCAAGGACTTCGGAAACTGAGAGGCCGTCGAGTTTTATTTGCAGAATCTCATTCTTGAATCGCTTCCCCTCGCAATGACTACAGGGAATTTGGAGGTCCGAAAGAAATTGCATTTCGACGATCTCGTAGCCAAGCCCCGAACATTCTTCGCATCGACCGTTGCCGGTATTGAAGGAAAAATCAGATGCCGAGAAGCCTAGTCGCTTGGCTTCGTCCGTACGGCCAAAGGCTTCTTTGATCGGACCCCACGCATCCGAGTAAAGAACCGGATTGGAGCGCGGTGTGCGCACAACGGAGCTTTGGTCGATCATCACGGTTTCTGAAAATTCTTGATCAGACATGATGCCTGTCCCGGGCATTCCAGATGACATTTTCCGGTAGATGAGCTCCTCCATAAGAGTCGATTTTCCAGAACCCGATACACCAGCTATGCAAACGAAACGGTTCAAGGGAATCTTGGCGTTCAGGTTCTTAACGTTGTGACAGCTCAACCCTTTCAGGTGCAGGAAACTCTTCGTTGAGATACGAGCACGCTTTTCTTTTACAACTCGCTCCGACATGGGATTCTTGGCGAGCCATTTCCCCGTCAAAGACTTCTTTGATCTGATTAATTGAGAAACCGTACCGTTAAAGGAAATTGAACCGCCCTCGACACCGGGTTCTGGGCCTATTTCAATGACCTTGTCCGCCGAGCGAATAACTTGTTCGTCGTGCTCTACGACGCATACGCAGTTGCCAGCGTCCGCGAGAGCCCTCAGCACACCAACGAGTTTTTCAACATCCCGACCATGAAGACCGATCGTGGGTTCGTCCAAGGCAAAAAGTGTGTCCGTCAGTGACGAACCGAGGCATGCCGTTAGGTTCACTCTTTGGGTTTCTCCTCCGCTAAGGCTTCGAGCCGAGCGGTCGAGAGAGAGATAACCTAATCCGACTTGCTGTAGATACCCCAATCTGGATTTGATGTTTTCTATGGGGAGATCATTGGTCGGATCTCCCGACAAAGAAACCTGGGAGATTTTCGAGAGCAACTCATCAACCGGGAGTCCATATAATTCCGGCAAAGTGTATGATTTCCATTTCCAAAATAGGGATGTGTCCTTCAGTCTCGATCCTGAGCAGTCCGGACATTCGAAATAACCGCGGTACCTGGAAAGGTAAACTCGGACATGCATTTTGTAGGTCTTTTTTTGAAGCCAATCGAAGAACGCTCGAATGCCATACCATTTGCCGTTGCCCTCGATGTAATCTTCGTCTCCGTTCCAGATGAAATCCCGCTCGACCGCGGGTAATTCGCTCCATGGTTTGGTGAGGCTAATGCCAGTACTCGAGCATGCATTTTCAAGCTCCCTTTGGCAGTGGCCGTAAACTTTACCAGAAAATGCCTTGATTGCCCCTTTTCCCAAAGAAAGGTTCTCGTCGGGAATCACTAATTTGGGATCTATCTCGATGACTCGGCCAAACCCTTTGCATTTCGGGCATGCCCCAACCGAGGAATTGAAAGAAAAAGCAGATGGGGTCGGGGCGCTGAATTCCCTTCCGTCGACCGATGAGCGGAGTCCTTCATGCAGATTCTTGATCAAATTGCCACGCAGCTCTCTCGCCTGAGCCATGCCGTGGCCGTCTCGAATGGCAGTAGCTACAGCCTCCACAAGTCTACTCTTTCCTTTTCTTTCTGCGACGAGACGATCGGTAACCACAAAGATCGAATCTCCCTCCCACCCTTCTTCCATCAGATCTTCGATTCGGTGAAAAGCATTCTTTTCAAGAGACCGAACATGACCCCCTTCGTGGAGAAAACGAAGGAACTGAGAGGGTTGCAAAGCAGATGGTCTTCGGGCGAGGAAGCCAATGACGATGTTTTTACCTGCAAGTTTCGAAATAAGACTTTTTGCTTGGGAGTCAGGAGTTTCAAAGCAAACAGTTTGTCCGCTTGCAGGATCGACGAGACGTGCCACCTGTGAAAACCATACTTTAAAATAATCACAGATTTCGGTCATTGTCCCGACCGTAGACCGAGAATTCCGAATGGTATTTTTCTGTTCTACGGCAATGGATGGCCGGACGTTTACGATTGAATCTACCTCAGGCCTCGGACAGGTTTCTAAAAATTGACGTACGTAGGGGCTGAAGGTTTCGACGTATTTTCGTTGCCCTTCCGCGTGGAGTACATCGAAGAGAAGCGTTGATTTACCGGTGCCGCTTAAACCAGTGAGAACGACCAATTGGCCGGGTGAAAGTTCAAGGTCGACCCCCTTTAGGTTGTTGTGGCGGGCTCCGCGTACGCAAATGTTTGGTGGCCTGATTGCCATAGTTAGATGTCTACGGAACAAAAAGGCATTTGCAAGTTGCCTCAAAAAAGAATGGCGTCCCGTAGGGGATTCGAACCCCTGTTGCCGGGATGAAAACCCGGTGTCCTGACCTGGCT
>JAURNO010000456.1 GCA_030830145.1 Verrucomicrobiota bacterium | reverse complement strand
TTGCGGTTAAGTTGACTGAGTCTCCATGGGAGTAAGTACCACTTGATCCTTGTGTCACGCTTCCTCCAGTTCCAGAGGTAATCGTAACATTATATTGATTGAGGTTGAAGGTGGCTGTCAGAGACAGGTCGTGGGAAACCGAAGGAGTTATGCTCGATTGATTCGAGAATGGTAAAATGGAGGCATCAGGTATTGCCTCGATCACTTGAACGATATTTCCCATGAATGCGTTTTGAGAGGAACAATAGTAGAGTGTGACGTTGGTGTCGAAATCGTTGGGGACGGTAAAGACTAGGTTTCCTGAGGTAGCTCGGGATCCGGTAAGGTTTGCATGCGTGTACTCTCCCGAATGAGCCGTAGAATTAGATTGGGTGGAAAGATAGAATTCGTTGGTTCCGGTGTTGCAGGTAAAAACATAGGTATATCCTTTGAGCAAGGTGAGGTTGGGGCTCTCGACCCCATTCAGGAAAAATACCTGAGAGCCTGCGTTCACGGATGAATTTCCCACGGTGACTGAGTAGGTGAAGTTTTGGTCGACGGTCCAACCTTGAAAGGTACTTCCAATATTTGCCGTGGCATTGATTTCAAGGGAGGCGTCATTAGTTTGGAATTGAGTGGTACCGTTTCCGGAATGACGAGTTGCCACGCCAACGACGTTTTTCTGGAATTGAGCGATGAGGGAGGCGTTGTCATCCGTGGAAAAACTAATGGTCGGACTTCTGAAACTCGGCGATATCACCTTGGCGTCCGGATTGCTCCAACCAAGAAATGAATATCCTGGGTTGTGGGTTGCCGTGATTGTTGAATTCAGGGTCGATGTCCCCGGGTTCCATGTACGAAGGCTCGGGTCATCAAACACAAAACCACTGCCGGGGGGAGAGACGGTAATATTGAGATCATGCAAATCGACTTGAATCGGAGCGAAACTCGCAAAGACGGAGTAATTGCCGTCTATTAGAAGGGAGAGAGGGTCGTCGGACGAATTTGATTCTTGCCCAAACGGATTGGTCACCGTCCATTTTGAGAATTCGTAACCTGCCGGAGCACTTAGGCCGTTCGGGCCATTTCCAACAGGCGTAATGGTTGCGGTTGAGCCGAATAAATAGCTTCCACCACCCGATGCCGTTCCGTTGGAATCGAACGACAAGGAAACATGATAAGTCTTCGGAGTAAAGGTGGGGGTCAGGTTGACTGCGTTATTTGGGATGGTGACGATGGTGGTGGATGAATTCGGATCGGCGAGATATTGGATGTCGCCGGTCCATTGGGAAAACAAGTATCCAGTGTTAGGCAGGGTGGATATGGTCACGTTCGATTCGAACTCGTAAGAGCCCGCACCACTTGATTGGCCGAAAGATGAGGGAAGGACGTTCACGGCGAAGTTGCTTCTTTTGAAACTGGCATTCAGTTCCATGTCCGATGAGACGGTGAAGGAAACGGCGTTTTCTTGCGGGTCGGGGAAGGAGTGTCCGTACCACCTGTCGAATTCCCAGCCAGGGCTAGCGGTTGCGTTCAAGTCAATGGTGTCTTGAAAAACCGGATTGAGGGAGAGGGACGACTGCCCGTTTACAAGACCACTTCCCGTTGTCGTAACGTTTACATCGTAACTGTTGCGGGCGAAATTGGCTTGAAAGGATAAGTTTTGGGGATGTTGCAGGAGGTTGATGGAGGAAGAAACGCTAGAATTCGAATTCATCGCGAAAGTATCGCCCGACCAACTCGTGAAATGCCATCCGGAACTAGCTATGGCCGTAACCTGTGGAGGCGGATTATCGTTGATCGTGTAAGATCCGCTCCCCGTCACGTTACCGCTTCCCGTTCCAACACTAGCCGTAACATTGAAATCGATGAGGGCGAAATTTGCCGTAAGGGTAACGGGGCCTACGATGTTCAGCGAATTGTTGGCGTCGGAAGTTCCTTTCAATGGATCCAAAGATCTAGTTGAATTCGCATCTCCGGTCCAACCGGTAAAAGAATAACCAGGTGCGGGAGTCGCAAGGATCGGGTAAACGCTGAAATGCTTCCACGGACCGGCCGTTGGGTTAATCGTAACCTGACCACCGACACCGGCTGTCAGGTTGACCGGGTACTCCAAGGGTTTGAAAAGAGCTTTGACCGTAACGTTCGAGGCGGAGTGAGACATGTCTACGGTTGCGTTCAATTGAGTGAAATTATCCAAAGATCCGTTGGCGTCTTCCCACATGTCGAACTGGTAACCATGAAGAGCCGTAGCGGTGATTGGAACGAAATCCGAATGTTTGTAGGGACCAGGAGGCGAAGGAGATGCGGATGCCCCCCCCGTTCCGTACTCCACGGTAAGTAAATACTGGTTTTCTGTGAAGTTTGCGTTGAAGGACAAATTCCCAGGATGAGTCAGTTGAAAAGGAACGATGTTGGGGTTGGTCGAAGGAAGAAGGGCGATCGAATTGGCGTCTCCCGTCCAGCCCGAAAAGCTGTACCCGTAGATGGCCGTAGCCGAGAGGGTGTAGTTACCATCGAAGGGGTAGGGGCCGGGTTGCTGGACGACTTGTCCAGTTCCTCCAGAAGTCGAATTGACCGTGATGTTGTAGGAAAGGGGAGTGAACTTGGCGATGAGAATATGAGCGCCTTGCACATTCAGCGTGGCGTTTGCGGTCAAGTTGTTGTCAAGCCCGCTGACGGGATTTTGATTACTATCAAGGTTTTTCCAATAACTGAATTGATAGCCCGGGTTCGGGGTTGCCGTTACTGAAACGTTGGCGTCGTATTCGTACAACCTGCCTGAGGTATCCGGAGTTATACCAACGGTTCCTTTGCCTTCCGTAGTGGTGACCAAGTTGTATTGACGGACTTTGAAGGTTGCGGTGACATTGCGATCATCCGACATGATGACCGTACTGGTTTGATTGGTCGGTTGACTGACTCCGGGTCCATTCCATCGAACAAATTCAAAATGAGGGTCGGCCACTGCGGAAATGGTCACATTGCTGTCGTATTCGTACAACCCGTCCAGATTGTTGGGGTTGACTGAGACTGAGCCCCCGTTCCCAAAAACGGAAACCTGAAGGAGGGCTTTTTTGCGCAGGGAAGTTTTGTATTCCGAGGCGTTGTCCTCGAAAGTGCTTCCGTATTTCCATTTTGAGCCAGTAAGATTTGTACCTGGTGCGATTTTCAGGTAAAGGTTGGTTGGAATGCCCGAAGAAAAATTGGGCCAAGACCAATTGAGACCGGTTACGGTATTGTACCGGGCCGTTGCATCCGTTGTAGCTCGGTCATAGAAGCGAATACAAATGGGGGTACCTGAAGCCGGGGCGTTTTGAAGAATAACGAAGGGAGTTTGTACGGAATATCCGGCGGGCTCGTTTGGATAGACTGAGACTTGGTTGGACCCTCTGGTAAAAACCGTGGTGAAGGAAAACATTCCATCATCGTATCCGTAACCACTACTCGAGTCTCCGACCGTCGCTCCAGAGGCCATGGCAATCCAATTGCCCTTGAAAGTTTCGGAAACGGTTGCTTGGTCGAAATATCCCAAGGTCGCCAAACTTCCGTCGCCATTCACTGCAAGCCCTGCGTCAAGCGGGTTTCCGTTTCTATCTTGGAGTCGATACGCATTGGCAGTCTCGGTAAGAGTCGACCAGTGAATGACAAGTTGCGGAATGGTAGCCTGAAGGAATTGAGGAACGCCGAGAAGTAGAACAAGTAAAGCGTAGGTGAATGCCCTTGGAAGTTGAAGCTTCGCGCGCGTACGAGAAAAGCTCCCTAGGAAGTTGAGGAAAAGGGTTTCTCGTTTACAAGTCACTAGAGGGCTGTCCCGGAAACAAGGGGTTTGAAATCTAGGCTAGTAAAATGTGAGGAAGGGCAGTTTCCCATACAACCAATATCCTTCAAAAATTTTGTAAAAGCAAGATATATTTGTCATTCGCAAAGCACATTTTGTCATTCGAGATTATAACCCGGATTTGTAGCGAGGAATTCCAATTTAATCGGAAAAAAATTGCCCCTGAATTTCGTTGAAGGGGAGCTCTGGTAAACCATAGAAATATATACGGAAAAATATATAAAGAAAAGGTT
>JAURNO010000455.1 GCA_030830145.1 Verrucomicrobiota bacterium | reverse complement strand
CGAGAGACGTCTGTCGGCCTCGAGTATTTTTTTAAGCTTGGTTAAGTCCGCCCCGAAGGCGCCTTCGAAGAAAAGGTTTTGGCTCTCTCTCTTTTCTCGTTCCTTTTCATGTTGGCGGATTCGAGCGTTTTTACGGCGCTGGTCGGCATTCGCGAACACGAGGGGCAGTTCGTCCAAGTCAAAGGGCTTGGCCAGGTAATCGGCCGCTCCGAGTTGGAGTGCTTCCACTGCGGAACGAACTCCGCCTTCACCCGTCATCAAGACGGTCAGGGTATACTCGGGGACCAGTTTGCGGCGGAGAAGGTCCAGACTTTCCCCGTCGGGCAGGTTTAAGTCAAAGAGAGCGGCATCGAAAGACAGGTCGTTTAGTGCGTTTTGAGCTTCCTCCAAGTTTGGGCAATGGGTGACTCCTCCCCCCATCTTTTCGATGGATGAGGTTATGAGCTTGGCCAAGAGAAGATCATCCTCGAGAACAAGGATTTCCTTGCCTTGGAAAAAACCAAGAGTTTCTTTTTCGAGAGACATAATGAACAGTTGAGTGAATAAGAGTCCTCGGGAAAAAGAAAAAACTTTGCAAATCCTTTTTCCTTCCGCATCTTGTTTTAGGTGTGGTTTAGGATTTTTTGGTTTGGTTGTCTTTTTATCGGATGGGGGGTTCTTTATCCGAAAACTTCTTCGGTGGAGACTCTCCCGAAATGGAGTTTGCTCGACCCTTGGCAAAAGGCACTAACCAAAGATCAGTTTCAGCAGGCGCTTTCTCAAGTATATTGTCCACGCAAGGAATGGTGGAAGTCTTGGATTGTGATCGAGAAGAACGGCGCCCGCATTCGAAAGCAAGCGGGCAAGGACGAGTGGTATCAGTTGTCCTTTTGCGAAAAGCCAAAGAAGTCAACCACCTTGGGAACCAAACGCGAATCCCTCAAGGGCTTGAGGATCGCATTGGACCCGGGGCATATCGGAGGCAAGTACTCGGAGATGGAAAGCCGACATTTCGTCATCGGGAAAGGAGTTCCCGTGAAGGAGGGCGACCTGTCTTTGCAAGTAGCCAAAAAACTTGACGCGATTCTTAGTTCTCTTGGGGCCGAAGTTTTTCTCGTTCGCGAAAAAAGCGAGCCCGTTACTTCGAAAAAACCCAAAGATTTCGCCAAAGAGGCCGAGGAATGGATTGCCGGACGTGGCTTGGCCCATTTGAAGAAGGAAGAAAAGGGCAAGCTGATCAAGAAGAGGAGGGAGATGCTTTTCTACCGCGTGAGCGAGATTCATGCCCGGGCCAAACTGGTGAACGAGAAAATCCGTCCCAATTTGGTCGTGTGTCTTCATTTGAATGCAAGCGCCTGGAAAGATCCGGAAAAAAAAGAACTCAGCGAGACCAATGATTATCACGTTTTGGTCAACGGTTGCTACATGGGGGGGGAATTGGCCTTGGACGATCAGCGTTTCGAGATGATCTACCGCTTGCTCAACGGTTGGCACGAGCTTGAGCAGAAGGTAGCCGAAAACGTCTCGGTTGCTCTTGCCGAGGCTACCGGGTTGCCGCCCTTTTCCTACAGGGGGCCGAATGCATTGAAAATCGGTAAGGTCGAGGGAGTTTGGGCTCGAAATCTTTTGGCTAACCGCCTTTACCGTTGTCCGGTCGTTTTCCTCGAGCCTTACCGGGCAAACTCGAAGGGGGCCTACGAGAGAATTAAAGCCGGGACCTACGAAGGTACGCGCGAAATTGGAGGCGTCCCAAGAATTTCGTTAGTCGACGAGTATGCTCGAGCCGTTGCCGAAGGCTTGAAGAAAAATTACCTTGAGCCGGTTTCGGAAGTCACTTTGCCAGCGACTCCGTAACCATCTTCTTGAGTTTGGCGGAATGGGCTTCCACGGTCTCCTTGGGCCCGGTCATCTTTACAAAAATGGCCCCTTCTTTACCTTCGATGATGGCAGCGAGCATGGCATATCCCGGATTCGGGGTTTTGGGGCCGAAGGGACGACCGCTCAGGTAAGTGCCGTGAGCTTGGGCATAGGTCACTTTGGTTCCATTCACGGTTTCAGTTTTTACACTTTGCCCTTGCGGGTTTTCGAATTGCTTCATCCAACGGTCGACGTTGGCTTTTACTCCACCGGCACCACCTCCGCCAAAATAATAAAACACGGCTTCCCCGGCTTTGCCGTCTTTCCCTGAAACGGCAAACTGGGCTTTGCGCATCTTGGAGGTGGGTTCGGAGGATTTCCAATCTGCGGGAGCCTTGAAGGAATACCCGGCCACTTCCAAGGCCTGTACCTGAAAGGCGCAGGCGAGGAAGCTCAGGATGATAAAGAGGTGAAGGGTCGAAATCTTGTTCATGTCGTTTTTTTGCATGAGCTTGGCCATCGAGTCAACGGACAATGTCGACCTTCGGTTAAATCGAATTTAGGCAGCGTATGGTGGAATAGGTACGAAAGAAAATGCCGAAGGGGGAGACGGCAGGTGTGTTGTATGCCTTTTCATTGAGCTTGGACAATCCGACGACATCCATTTTTTCCTTGGAGAGTGATAGCATTCTCACCTCTCCTTCTTGCGAGACGATGCATGCTCTTCCATCTACGAGAACGGGAGAAGCAAAGTAGTTGCCTTCTAAACGTTCGCGCCAAAGCACTTCCCCGGTGGATGTTTTCAGGCAGG
>JAURNO010000454.1 GCA_030830145.1 Verrucomicrobiota bacterium | reverse complement strand
CACTGGATTCGCCGATGAGGCGGAAAAAACACTCGCCGGACAAATTTCAACGCTCAGGGAGGTCGGTTGGTCTGCGATTGAGCTTCGCTTGATCGACGGCAAGAATGTGTGCGATCAAACGCCCGAAGAATGGGATGAAACCTTCGCAACCCTCCAGGCCGAAGGAATCGAGGTCGTCGGCTTCGGTGGACAGATCGGAAACTGGGCCCGTCCCATAACGACGGATTTTCAGGTCGATTTGGATGAGATCCGCAGGGTTGCCCCGAGGATGCGTCAGGCAAACTGTAAATTTCTGAGAATCATGTCTTACCCCAACGATGCCGAATCTCCCCTTGACCGGGAAGCTTGGAAAGCCGAAGTCGTTCGAAGGCTGAAGGAATTGTGCGTGATCGCCGAGAATGAAGGAATTGTTTTGGCCCATGAAAATTGCAATGGATACGGGGACAACCCTGGGGGATATTTGGAATTAGTTGAAGAGGTGGCAAGCCCGGCTCTTCAATTGATTTTGGATACAGGCAACAACAGCCTTCATGATAATGACGTTGAAGTAACTTGGAAATATTACGAGGCATGCCGCGAGCAAATCACGCATGTCCACGTCAAATGCGCCAAACCTGGCCCGGACGGCGGTGGCCACATAACCTGCCATGTCGATGAGGATCCCGTACAGGAGCGAATTTTCAAGGATTTGGAGGCCACCGGTTATGACGGTTGGCTTTCCATCGAACCACACATCAAGGCAGCCATACATGCAGGCAAGGACGTGGATGATTCTGGTGAAGGGCGTGCCGTTTGGGTTGAATTTGCGAGGAGACTCGAGGTCCTTGTCTCTGGGATTTAATCTTATCTTTAGAGAAAGATTTTCTTGCTTTGGTGTTCTTGAATCCTTCAATCTAGAGGTTTACCCAAATTTGCCTTATGAAAACCCTTACCCTCCTCATAGCTGCCTTACAATTGTTCATTGGCTCCTTTGTACTCGCTGACGAAGAAGAGAACAAAATCCGTGAGGCTATGCCCGCAAAGCCGACGGCTAAGCCCAAGAAAACCCAAAAGATTTTGGTTTATTCCAAGCCGAGTGGTTTTAAACATGGATCGATTCCAACGGGGATCAAGGGGCTCCGGATTATGGCGGAGAAGACCAAAGCCTTCGAGGCAACCTTTACCTTGGAAACTACCGAGTTCACCCAAGAAGGGCTCGCGAAGTACGACATGATCATTTTCAACAACTGCACACATGTGCAGAAGGCGTTTACCGAAAAAGCTCAGCGTGATGCGATTCTTGGATTCATCAAATCCGGGAAGGCTTTTGCCGGTTTTCATTCCGCTTCGGACGGAGGCATGCCTCAGTGGCAGGAATACACCGATATGATTGGTGGTTGCTTCGCCGGACACCCTTGGAATGCCGGGGGAAAGTGGCCCTTCTTCGTGGAAGACGCCAAACATCCCGTAAACAAGGCTTTCAAACAGAAAGAGTTTTCCTTTTCCGACGAAATTTATCAGTACAAAGGCTATGATCGTTCCAAACTTCGTATCTTGATCGGGTTGGATTCCGTGAAATCGGGTAAAAAGGGCAACTCGAAAACAAACGACTACCCGGTTTCCTGGGTCCGATCCTATGGCAAGGGTCGTATCTTTTATTCCAATTTCGGCCACAACAAAGCGACCTGGTGGACCCCTTTCATGTTGCAACATTTTCTCGACGGCATCCAATGGGCCCTAGGCGATTTGGATGGGCCTTCGAAATAAATTCCTCAAACAAAAAATTCAATTTAATCTTCCAGCATTACATAACCACACAATTATTATCCTTATGAAAGAACAAGATATCGTCAGTCGCAGAAGCTTCATCGGTTCCACCGCCTTGGCCGGCGCCGCCGCCACGTTCCCCTATGTTGCCAAGGGAAAAGACCTCAAGAGCGACACTATCCGTGTGGCCGCCGTCGGGTTGGGGGGCCGTGGATCGGGAGCAATCGATCAAATCCTGAGCGCCCCCCAAGACTTGGAGAAAACCAAGGGAATCAAATGCAACACCAAGTTGGTGGCCGTAGCCGATGCCTTCGCGGATGGCGAAAAAGTCCAAAGGAAACTCAGTGGCTTCAAAAAGAAGTTCGGCGAGGACCGGGTGGATGTTGAGGGAAAGATCTTCAACGGATTGGACGCTTACAAGCAGGCCATCGACAGTGGTGTCGACATGGTGGTCATTGCCACCCCTCCGGGTTTCAAGCCACAGCAATTCGAATATGCAATCAACCAAGGCAAGAAGGTATTCATGGAAAAACCAGTTGCCAGCGACGTGACTGGAGTCAACCGAGTTTTGGCCGCTGCCAAGAAAGCCAAGGAAAAGGGTCTGTCTGTCGGTATTGGGCTTCAGCGCCGGCACGAAGAGCGGTACATGGATTGCGTGAAGAGGCTTCAAGATGGTGCCATTGGCGACATCAACCTTTTGCGTGTCTACTGGAACGGCGGAGGCATTTGGCACCGTCCAAAGCAAGACGGAATGACCGAAATGGAATATCAGGTTAACAATTGGTATCATTTCACTTGGGCTTCCGGTGACCAGATTTGCGAACAGCACATTCATAACCTGGATGTCGGTTGCTGGATCAAGGGAATGTATCCAGTCAAGGCGAACGGTATGGGCGGTTCGGAAATGCGCATGGGGGGTGATCGCTCCTTGTCGCAAATTTTTGACCACACCTTTGTCGAGTATACATTT
>JAURNO010000453.1 GCA_030830145.1 Verrucomicrobiota bacterium | reverse complement strand
CGGGTGCAATGGCGACTTCACCTCTTTGCCCGCGAGCGATTATGCGGTCTCCGGCCACGATCAGGGAACCGATCATCAAGCCTCCATCCTTTTGTCTCCATTGCAATTCTCCAGTCGAAAAGCGAATGCAAACGAAATCCTTGGGGCCCGCCATGTGGACGTTCCCGTCGAAACCGTAGAGAAAGTCGCCTACGGGGATGGCGTTGTTCATATGTGTGGAAAGATTTTGGTTCTCGTATAACTTAGTGAGTTTACCGTTTTTGTACTGGAAAAGGGCACACCCACGCTTGTACCCCGTTGAAATGAAAATCTTGTCTCCCTGGACAATGGGCGTGGTGGCATTCGTGCGATAACTGGTTTCCCATTTTTCAAAGGCGAGGGTCTTGCCGCTTGTGGCGTTCAAAATGACAAGTCCGTCGGTCTTGAGAACTGCAATCAGATCCGACTTTCCAGACTTAAATGCAGTGGGAGAGCCGTAGGCAGCACGGTAGACCTGGCTTTTCCACTTGGTTTCTCCAGTTTTCTTATCGAGAGCGAAGGTGGCACCCGCTTCAATGATGAGATGGTTCCCAAGCAAGTAAGGAGATGCGGCGAAGCCCCACTCCGGAGGCTTTCTCATGCCCGCTTCCTTCATCATTTCTTTTTTCCAAACGACTTTTCCGTCTTTGGCCCGGTAGGCATGGAGGAATCCATGTTTACTCAATGCGTGAACGATTCCGCCGTCCACCGTCGGTGTGGAGCAGGGGCCGCCCTCGTGCAAATAGTCTAGAAGGGGGGCGGGGTAGGAATGGGTCCAAGCCGTTTTGCCCGTCTTGGCATCGAGGCAATAAACCGTTTCTTTTCCGCCCGACTTCCTTCCGTCGTGACCCATGGTATAAACGCGTCCTGCTGATACCGATACGGTAGAGAAGCCAACTCCGACCTTTGCTTTCCAAGCTTGTTCTTCCAGGTTGTTCTTCCATCCGGACTCGGTGGATACGCCAGTGCCGTCCGGACCAAGCCAAATGGGCCAGTCTCCCGCCCAAATGATGGAATTTAAAAGCAAAAGGGGAAGGATCAGTGTTTTTTTCATTTAAATGTTGAAGGTGAACCAAAAAAGAGATTTCGATGGCCGTGAGATCCTTGCTGCCGACTACTTTCTTTACTCGGTAGCTGGAGGGGTGGTGTTCATCGTGATTTTAGCCGCGGCTTGCCTCTGTGTGGCTTCCGCAATCATTTCGTCTACCGCTTCCCTTCCTTGGTGAATCCCGAAATTTAAGGTAAAAATACGGGTCTCTCCTGAATCGATGCGAGGTACGCGACCATATTTACGTTCGACCTTGCGGTTGAAAGGGTAACCTGTCGCCGGTTCTATTCCGGTAACATAACCGTCCTCGTTTGCCGCCGTATTCTTCCAAATGGTAAGGTAGGGAAGTTCAGTCACGTTCCAACGAACCGAAGTCGCTTGGTCGCCTGTGGCATTCGTCAACAAGGCGAGGCAACTGGAATTGGCATCGGACAAAGGTTCAAGCAAGTAGACCTCCTCGATGAATCCCGGTGTTGGCCCCTTGTAGATTTGCCACCTGTCGATCGCCTTGGCGGCCTGTTCGTTCATGGGGGTAACGCTTTGAGCCGGTGCATAAACCATCGCCCCTTCTTCGAGAATGGATGAACCGTAGTTCCCATGGTAAATCAGCTGAAACTCTTGGGGGAACGAGCCTTCGTTTGTAAGCTTGTCGGATATCTGAAAAGTGTCCGAACCAGGGACGGTTGAAACTTCGGTTACTAATTTGAGTTTGGGCCCGTAGAAGAACTTTTCGTAAACCGTGCCACTGATTCGAATCCGGTGGGGAGGACTAGGGTCGACCGTTATTTCGTAATCGGAAGCCGGTATGTTTTGTATTTTGCCATGAAGGGTCAGATCCAAGGTGGCAGTTCCACCCGTGTTGTCGATGAATTCGTCGGTTCCGGGGTGTCCGGCGAATTCGAGCCCGCAACGTACCATCCATTCGTTAAACCCCTCGAGCCACCCAAGACCGCCTCGGCTCTCGAGGTCGACATAGGAGGGATGGACGATTTCCTTGACGGGCGAATCCCATCCCAAGCGGAGATTTCCCATGCGGACGTCGAATATCCCCATGCCTCTCGTGGGTATCACGGTGATCTTTAGTTTTCCGTTATCTAGGGTAAGCAGTTCTACGCCTTCTTGTTTCCCCCCTTCCAGAATCGTCTTGGTTACGGACCATTGAGCGGCGAAAGTTTTGTCTTTGTGTCCAGTCGAACTGTCCAGGTGTTCAACTTGGCTGTTTCGCGACAGGGTGTTATCGGTATCCGATTCTAAGGTGGTGTTTTTTTCGGAGCATGACCCCATGGCAACCAAGCAGAATAGAAGGGCACTAAGTGTTTTTTTCATAAGAAAGTTTGAGTTGCTGGAATGTTAGCCGAAAACTTCTTCCAAGGCGGCCCGCATGACGCCTGGGTCGGGGTCGATGCCGGTCCAGTGTCGGATCCCTATTACTCCCTGATTTACAAGCATACCAAGGCCGTCTATCACCTTGCAGCCTTTGCCCTTGGCGTCGCGTACGAGGTTGGTCTCGGGGGGATTGGGTATTACGTCGGCGACGACCGTTTCCGAGGTAAGGCTTTCGATATCGAAATCGAGTCGGGCGTTCACGTCGGGAAACAAGCCTATCGAGGTCGCGTTGATCAAAACATCGGTTCCGTCTGGCAGGACGAAAGTCTTGTCCCAGGGGATGAAGTTTGCCTCTGCGGGGAGCTTTTCGTCCAATAGGGCAGTAAGTTCCTCACCGCGCCCCGAAGAGCGGTTGACAATGGTAATTGCCGATGCTCCGGCCAAAGCCACTTCGACCCCAATGGCCCGGGCTGCACCTCCTGCACCGAAAATGACGACTTTCTTTCCCGAGGGGTCGGTCAGTTCCCTGAGTGATGAGACAAAGCCTTTGCCGTCTGTGTTTTCTCCGATCCATTGT
>JAURNO010000452.1 GCA_030830145.1 Verrucomicrobiota bacterium | reverse complement strand
CCGATGCCCGCCCGCCCGGTCGAGTGAACGCTTCCGCCTCACCGGAGGGAAGGACACAGGTTTTGCAATCCACTTTGGATCGACTGCACGCCAACCTGGATCTGACCTATGCGAAGTATGGAGACCGCACCTTGGAAATGGACCTATATCGACCAAAGGGAGTCTGGGGGGAACTCCCGGCAATCGTCTGCATCCATGGAGGGGGTTGGGCCAAAGGAAGCCGTACGAGCCACGCAAAGATCGCTCAGGCGTTGGCTGCCCGCGGTTACCTTACGGCCACCATATCCTACCGACTGAGCGGAGAGGCGCCATTCCCCGCCGCCATTCAAGATTGCAAGGCCGCGGTCCGTTTCCTGCGGGCCAATGCCAAGGGACTCGGAATCGATGCCGATAAAATCGGTTCCATCGGGCTTTCCGCAGGCGGGCATTTGACCGCTCTGTTGGCTACCTCGCACGGGGTTGATGAGCTCGAGGGGAAAGGCGGTAATCCGGCCCACAGCAGTCGCATTCAGGCGGCCATTCCGATGGGGGCCCAGACCGACTTTTTGTCCGAGCGTACCCGTACGGTCTCGAAGCAACGGTTGATCTGGAAGCAGTTCATGGGAGGTTCCCAGGAAGAACGCCCGAAGGCGTACCGCCTCGCTTCCCCGCTCGAACACATCGACAAAGACGACCCGCCTTGCCTGTTCATTACCGGGGAGACGGACGACGAGAGCACCCGGGCGGCGAAATTCAGAAAGCGCCTGAGTGCCCATGGAGTTTCTTCCCAAATTGAAGTGATCGAAGGAGCCCCGCACGGCTTTCTTACAAAGCAAGTTTGGTTTGATCAAATGATCGACGCGGCGGATAACTACTTCAAGAAAACTTTGGGAGAACCGCAATGAGACAAAGAGTTTTTTGTCAGAAAATTTCCTGTCCAGATTCGCTTGCGACGGGAGTGAAAAGTTGTGAAGCACTCGCTAAAAAGTTATGAAAAACGAGCCAAGCTCGTTGAAACCTCTGCTTGGAAACTTTAGAAGGTTCAAATCATTTGCAATATCATGAAATCCCCGTTCGGAGTCCTTGCGTGTATGGCCATTGGTTTGGTCTCGTCACCTCTGTCAGGTGAGGTCACGCATGGCGAGAAGCTTTTCGCTCTCAAAGTGAAGCCCCTCTTCGCTCAGAAATGCATGGCTTGCCATGGGGACGACCCCAAGAAGATCAAGGGCGACCTTGACATGCGTACGCGCGAATCGCTTCTTCTCGGTGGAGAAACCTACGAGGATGAAGTCCTGATTCCCGGGAAGGGAGAAGAAAGCTTTCTCTATATATTAACCACCCGGGTAGAGGAAGGCATGGAGATGCCCCCCAAGGAAGCCGACAAGTTGACCAAAGAGCAGACTTGGGGGATTCGGGACTGGATTAACGAAGGCGCTCCCTGGCCAACCGAAGAACGGGTTGCGATGATTCAAAAAAAGTATGCTGAAGGGGAACAGGTGGTCACCTCGAAGGCTCTGTCCGAGGATTGGCAGAAGCGTCGTTACGAAACCAAGAAACTTTGGGCCTACCGTCCTCTGAAAGTGGAAGAGGTGCCCGAGGGCGAACACCCCGTCGACTGGTTTGTGAACCGCAAACTCAAGGAAACCGGGATTGCTCTCGCTCCCGACGCATCGCCTCTCGAATTGTATCGGCGCCTGTCCTTCGGTTTGACCGGGTTGCCTCCTGATCCTGCTCGGGCAACCAAGTTTGAACGCGAGTTCGGCAAATCTCAGGATGCGCTTCTTGCTCATGTCCAGGAGTTGATGGCTTCCCCTCATTACGGTGAGCATTTTGCCCGCCATTGGCTAGATGTCGCCCGCTATGCCGACTCCGCCGGGTTTGCCAACGACTATGCCCGGCCTAACGCATGGCGCTACCGCGATTATGTCATACGCTCCTTTAACAACGACAAACCCTACGACCGTTTCGTGAAGGAACAGGTTGCAGGGGATGAGATGGATCCAACCAATTCCGAGAATCTCGTGGCCACCGGATTCTTGCGCATGGGTCCATGGGAACAAACGGGCATGAGCGTGTTCAAGGAAACCCGCCAGATGTGGTTGGACGACGTTACGGACTCCGTGGGTCAGACTTTTCTTGCCCACGCCATGCAATGCGCCAAGTGCCACGACCACAAATTCGATCCTGTCCCGACCCGTGATTACTATGGAATGATGGCTGTTTTTTCGACCACTCAGTTTGCCGAACGCAAGGCTCCTTTTCTATCTTCGGAGTCCAAGGAGGGTTTTGACGCTTTCGCCCAACTGGTCCAATCCAAGGTTTCTTCCTATGAGAAGCAGAAAAAGAAACTTGCCCAAAAGATCAACCAATTGAAAAAGGCGGAGACCGGTAATGCCAAAGTCGGGGACAACGGATTGGATCCCGGAGACGAAGCATCCCAATCGCGCATTTTCAAAAACCTGATTCGTCACCGCATTGAACTCGATCGTGTCGAGCCTTTTACGCATGCAGTTTACACGGGGAAGACCGTTCCAATGAAAAACGTTCAAGGCCGATTGAAAGTACCCGAAAATCCTTGGGCAAAGGGTTATCTTGATCCGGACGTCATCTACGACGGAGGCAGCGTTTATTCCCAAGGGGGGGCGGTGCGTCCGGGAGGTTTGAGCGCCGCCGAATCACTTGGAGGGATGAGCCCCCGTCCTTTCCCCGCAGGCAAAGGCAAGCGCAGGTTGGCCCTTGCCGAGTGGATCGTGAACGGGAAAAACCCGCTGGCCGCCCGGGTCATGGTCAACCGGATCTGGTCCTGGCATTTTGGGCGTGGGATTGCCGGCAACCCCAATAATTTCGGTGGAACCGGGGAGTTACCCACTCATCCCGCCTTGCTCGATTATCTGGCGGACTGGTTCATGAAGAACGGATGGTCGGTCAAGAAGCTCAACCAATTGATTCTGTCTTCCGAGACCTACCGGCGAAGCAGTCGGCACCCCGACTCCAATTCGTTGGAGAAAAAAGATCCCAAAAGGCTTCTGTACGCGAGCTTTATTCCCCGTCGTTTGGTTGCGGAGGAGATTCGAGACGCGATGTTGTTGGCAAGCGGCGAGCTGAATTTCAAGGTTGGAGGAATCCCCGCCCGGCCCGACCTTAATCCGGAGGTAGCTTTTCAACCTCGCCAAATCATGGGGGGAACCGCATCCGTCTATGAGCCGGATCCTTTGCCAAGCCAAAGAAACCGGCGGACGATTTATGCCGAGAAGATCCGCGGCTTGCGTGATCCCTTTTTGGAGGCATTCAACCAACCCGGTCCCGAAGCCTCCTGCGAACTCAGGCAAACTTCCACCGTTGCCCCTCAGGCCTTGACTTTGTTGAACGCGGAGGAAGTTCATGACCGAACCTTGGCCTTCGCCGCCCGCCTATTAAAGGAAAGGAAAAAAGATCCGGCCGTGATTCAACGGGCTTTCGCCCTTGCCCTCGGACGGTCCGCTTCCGCGGACGAATTGTCGGCTTGCCTCGAGCGCTGGTCGCAAGCCACTCAGGCAGAACAAATGAAGGTTCCGCAGCCCAAGATTTATCATAAAAAAATCAAGCGAACCGTGATGGCTGAGAAGACGGGTGAGCCCTACGACTTCTGGGAGATTTTACCGGTCTACGAAACTTACCAACCCGACCTTCAGGGCAGTGAGGTGGATGCCAGAACCCGTGGGCTTGCCCATGTTTGTCTGGTTATCTTCAACTTGAACGAGTTCTCCTACCTTGATTAGATGAAGCCCTAAGCATGAGTATCCACAAACCCAACTTGGTTGCCAACCTTACCCGCCGCGAAGCCCTTTATGGCCTCAGTGGGGGTCTGGGTTCGCTGGCTTTTGCCTCCATGCTTCAGGCCGAGGGGGTTCATTCCATTGGATCCCATCACCCGGCCAAAGCCAAGCGCTGCATTTTTCTGATGATGGAGGGAGGGCCATCCCATATCGACACTTTCGACCCCAAGCCCGAACTTGCCAAGCGCCACTTGCAGAAGTTCAAGCGAAGCGGTGACAAGGAGAGCGCCATGTCCTCGGGCGAACGCTACTTCGTCCAAAGCCCTTTTGATTTCATCAAGGCCGGCAAATGCGGGGCGGATGTCTCGGCAGAATGGAAGCACCTCAAGGAACGGGTGGACGATATGTGCTTCTACCGCGGTTGCCAAGTCGAGTCGGTCAACCACCCGACGGCCTGCTATCACGTCAATACCGGCAACCGCTTCGGGGGCGACCCTGCCGTCGGAGCTTGGGTAACCTATGGTTTGGGAACCCTAAACGACAACTTGCCTGGATTCGTGGTCCTTCCTCGCACAAGTTATCCGCAGGGCGGGGCCTCCAACTGGTCCAATGGATACCTGCCTGCCGATCATCAGGGGACGCCCCTTCGTCCTGAGGGCAGTCCGATTCTCGATTTGCATGCCCCGGCCGGAATTACCCGCAAGGACCAAAGGAACAATTTGGACCTGCTCGCCAAGCTCAACGGAAAACATTTCAAGGCGCGTCCGGATCAGGGAGAACTCGATGCCAGGATGTCCTCCTATGAATTGGCTTACCGGATGCAAATGGAAGTTCCGGGCATTCTCGACCTGAAGGGCGAAACCGAAAAGACCAAAGAGGCGTATGGCATTGGGGACTCCAAGACGGATTCCTTCGGCCGCAAGTGCCTCTTGGCCCGGCGTCTAGTGGAGAAGGGGGTTCGCTTCGTCCAGGCTTATGCCGGGAACTGGGACAGTCACGACTACATCGAGCGGGCTCACGGGTCACTCATCCGTTCCGTGGACAAGCCCATTGCCGCCCTGCTCGGCGATCTCAAGGAACGGGGTTTGCTGGAGGATACCTTGGTGGTTTGGTGCGGCGAATTCGGGCGTACCCCCGACAATGGCATCCGGGGTGGCGGCGCCAGCTATGGCAGGGACCACAACGCCAAGGCCATGACCATGTGGTTTGCCGGAGGCGGATGCAAGGCCGGCCATACCATCGGGGCGACCGATGAAATCGGAGCCGAAGCGGTGGAATGCGTCCACCATATTCGCGACGTCCACGTCACCTGGCTTAATCTTCTTGGTCTCGACGACAATAAATTAACCTACTACCATGCCGGCCGGCACAAACAACTCAGCCAGTTCGGTGGTGAAGTCATTAAGGAATTGATCGCCTGACGTTTCCTTGCCGTTACTTTTAGCCTTCCCTGAAGACTTTACGGGTCCTTTGCGATTTACTGTCCTTTCTCCAAACTTTGTGTCCCTCGTCCTTCCATCTTCACCATGCAAAAGCTTCTTTGCTTTCTCCTTTCCCTTTGGTTTTTCATAGGAAACTCCGTATCCGCCCACAAGGAGTCCAATGCCTCCGTCGTGCCGACGGTAACGACTGATCCTCGTCCTCCGATTTACCGTACTTTCTCGCTCGGCAAGGAGTCCAAGCAAAGCCTTCATGAAATGACCCTGATCATTACCTGGAGCCCAACCCAAAAAGAACGGACCAAAAAATCCGGATATCAAATCTGGGGAGACGAGCGGATCCTTTCAAAAAAACAACTCACCCAGAGCCTTCGCGGGCTCTACGATTCCTACAGGGAGTGGGGTGACCGGAAACCTCACGTCCTGATCATGGGTAATGATTGGGGAGCAGGTAGGGAACTGGACCCGCTCATGAAGAAACTTTCCAAAGATTATTTGATCGATACTTATTATTACGGTGCCTCTTCCGCGTTTGCAGAAGTTACTTTTACCCCTAGATTCCGGGTGAATAAGTACGCTTTAAAGAAAATAACCGAGGCCATCGACGGAGTACTTGAACCGGAACGGGATAAGAAATAAGCAAACTGATATCTTTTAGGATCAATAAAAGAATACCTTTTCAAGGGTGGTTTCTTGGTTGTCTCTCGTCTCGCCTAGCGATTTAAGAGTGGCGTGAGATTTCAGAATTACATTCTTTTGGCCCTATTCCCCGCCTTTTTAAACTTGGGTTGGTCGCACGATGCGGAGACGACCAAGCCCATTGAAAAAACGCATGCCCATGGTACCTTCGACGCTCATGCCCACGCGGGTTGGGAGAGTCGCTATTTTTCAGAAGGTCGGGACGCTTTGGATGGCCAATCCCTCTGGACTGGAACCGTGGAGCTGGGCTATGATCATTTTTCAGGCGGGGTATGGTATGGCAGGTCTTCGAATCATAAGTACGATGAATGTAAATACAGTTTGGCCCTGACTCAGGAATCAAATGGCTTCGAGTTTTATTTGGGCTATACTTATTTGGATTTTTCCAAGGATCATGAGTCGGACTCCGAATGGTCCGCCGGAATCAGTTACGGCGAGCTTCCTTTCGCCTTGGAAACTTCATTGGATGGATCTTATTCCACGGATGCGGAAGGAACTTTTTTCGAATGGGGGACGGGCAGGGAATTCAGCCTGAACGAAACCTTGGAACTCTCCCTGTCAGGTATTTTGGGTTGGAACGAAGGATATGTTTCGGACGGTCATGATGGCTTGAACTTCTTTGCCCTTCGAACCGGGGCTAAGGCAAACCTTTCCGAAAAACTTTCTTTGGTGGCTCACGGCTTGCAGAGCTTCGCCGTCAATCGTGACCCAAACCTATCGGGAGATCAGTTGCTCAAGGATTTTTTCCATATTGGCGTGGGGTTGGAGTGGTCTTTTTAAGTTTCCTTTTTTGGGTTTCAAGACCTGAAGAAAAAAGTACTGCACATCATCTGTTCCCCCGCATCAGGAGCCAATAAACAAGAAGTTGCTATTTTTACGGCTATGTCAAACGATGTAGCCATGCAGCAGAATTCACTTACAACAAAAATGCTGATCCTTGCGGCTATGGTGCTGTCAACGACCGCCTTCGCTGAACGGTCCGCGCCCAACGACGGGATCCGGATCGCACGCTTGCCCGAGGCGAAGGCCAAGAAAACGATTTCCCTCAACCCCGAGTATTGTGTCCATGGAGAACCCAAGGCCGGGCTCACGGGCAAGCTTCCTCTCCTGATTTACCTGCATGGCGCCGGAGGCGTAGGATTGGACATCGAGAAACCAAGAAGACAAATCGGTCCTTTGCTCGGTCCTTTGCGCAAGGCGTCGATCGAAGCCCTTATCGTAGCACCTCAGGCAACTGGAAGCCCCAAGCGGGAGAAAGGGAAGGGCGGTTGGCAGGTCCCCGACCTCGACCTTTTGCTCGCTCATCTGCTCGAGACCCTTCCGGTTGATCCCGATCGCGTCTACCTGACCGGGAACAGCATGGGTGGATACGGAACCTTCATGTGGGCGGGATACCGCCCCGGGCATTTTGCCGCTATTGCCCCTATGGTAGGAGGGATCGGTCCGCTTGGACCCAAGGACGTGAGCAAGGATCTCGATCTCTGGGGGCGCAACTTGGCCAAGCTCCCCATGCGGGCGTACTACGGGAGGAAGGACCGGGTGGTACCCGCTGACCGCGGAGACATGATCATGAAGGCGATCGGAAAAGCCGGTGGCAAGCAGGCCGAGCTTATTGTCTTTGAAGAAAAAGGGCACGACGCCGGGCGGGTTCCCTATTCCCAACCCGAGTTCTTCAAGTGGCTTTTCAGTCACAAGAGAAAGAAGTGACGACGTTCGGCTTTCGATCCGCCCGTTTTGGGATTCGTGCCATTGTCGCTTTGTGCCTTGTGGCCACCGGCAGGTCGGAAGAGCGGAAGACCCCGTCCTTGCCCAAACCCAGCCAAGTGGACAAGCCCGGGATGATCCGTTTCATCAAGCCCGATCCCAAGGCCTTGCCCGGAATCGTGGTGGACGATGTGGATGCCAAGCTAATCGGGCAATGGAAGCATTCCGTGCATACGCCTCCCTTCGTGGGCAAGGGCTACCTTCATGACATGAAGGAGGCCAAGGGCAAGATGTCAGCGACCTTTGCCCCGGACCTGCCCAAGGGCGGAAACTACGAGGTGCGCATGTCCCACAATTCGAATGTCCGACGGGCCAATGGAGTTCCGGTCACCATTCGGCATGCCGATGGGGAAAGCACGGTCAAAGTCAACGAGGGCGAGCCTGCCCCCATCGGAAAGCTGTTCCGCCCCTTGGGCATATTCCGTTTCGAGAAGGGTCGGGAGGGGATGGTCACTATCGGCACTCAGGGGACCGACGGTAAATACGTAATCGTGGACTCCGTTCAGTTCCTGCCAGTCAAGGGCAAGCGCTAGGCCGTTGGAGAGAAGAGGGTGTCCTGACTGTCTTTTCCGCTCGGAAGCATCTTGCCGCCTTCCCAGGCCGAAATGGCTTGCCCGTTTGTCCACCGGCTTACCCGGTAGAGGGTGGCGAATGCGAAATCCGGGGCTTTGCCGCCTTGTCCTCCCACCACTTCTGCACCCAGCCGGACGTTGTCCTGCATCCATGCGGGAAGTCCGAGGTGAAAGGCATTGCGCTTCAATTCGCCTTCATGGTGGGAGAGGGCACCCAGAAGGTCGCCGACTTCCTCGGGTGAATTTTCGACCATCAGGTTGGGGCTGGGCATTTGCCCCCAGTATTCCGTCTCGATCAGAAGAGTATTGAGTTGCGGCCGTTGCCGCAGAGCATCCACGGTCAGAAGGTGCACCCCGATATGGGTGTCGTTCCAATCCGCGACATGGGGAAAGAAGATTGCCCGAGGAGCCCACTGATCAATGATTTCGACTACTCTGCCTACGGACTTTTTCCAATGATCGGGATCGTTTTCCCTCGATTCGGGCGTGACCTGTTCCAAGCCCCCAGGGATGGTTTCCTGAAGTTCGAATCCGATCCAGTCGCAGGCCCCCCGCAGTTCGTCCAAACGCTCGGGTTGACGTTCCCGGTTGCTCCCGAGGGTCACGGCGACGTTTACGATCCGGACTCCGCTCTCTCTCATTAACCGGAGGGGCAGACCACCGATCACGCACTCGTCGTCCGGATGGGGAGAAAGAATCAGAGCCACGGGGGCATCTTTCGCCAGTTGCGTTCTTTCGGGCTTGGGCATGCCGCCGAAGGGCAGGCTTCGCCCTTGCGTGTGCAGTCGTCTGAAACTTTGGGCATATTCGAGGTAAGGGTTCAGGCTCATTTCAAAGGATAGTCAGTCGATGGAGGGAAGGCTGGCTGCGGCAATCGCCTGGCCATGCCTCTTGTTCTTTTCGTCGGGTTGATGAAAGGTGATCCGGTCGTTCAAGTCGGGAAATTCCGAAGCAAGTACTTTTTCGGCTTCTTCCAGGATGATCGTTCCTCCTTCGCCCGAGGTTACGCGCCCAAGGATCAAAGCATGGGAGATGTCATAAAACGAGGCATAATGAGCGACCCCGTAACCGAGGTAGATCCCGATTGTTCGGTAAATGGATGCGGCTTCCCCGTTTCCTTCGGCCATGAATTCCTGAACGCATTCGAGTTTCTCGGGCAAGCCGAGGTTTGAGTCGACCGACAGGCTCGTCTTGGGAATCAATCGTCCCACTGCTTGTTGAGAAAAGTACTGGACCCCGCACCCGATGTCCCCGCTCCATTCGTCAACCGGTGCGTTGGGCGAGTAATCGACCGGGGCGAAGGCCAGCTCGTTCAACCAACTGGTTACCCTACCTT
>JAURNO010000451.1 GCA_030830145.1 Verrucomicrobiota bacterium | reverse complement strand
GGGCCCCAACGGAGCACCCAACGGTTTGAACCCAAAGAAGTTCCCTGGAGTGGTGGACGATACCAAGGCTTTGTTCAAGGGGAAATGGATGAACGGAGATGGCCTCAAACCCTATTTCCAGTTTGGCTATCGCTACTCCAGCGATCCCGGCAGCACGGCTACTTTTACTTTGGAAGCGCCCGAGGCGGGACAATTCGATACCCGCATTGCTTATCAACCCCATCCCAACCGCGGCAAATCCGTTCCGGTCGAAGTGACCACGGGAGACAAAACCAGCAAAATGAATTCCATCGTGGATATGACCCAAAAACCAAGTTTTGAAAACGGCTTTCATTCGGTGGGAAAAATCACGCTGAGAAAAGGGCAAAAGGTTTTGGTCCACCTTTCCGCCAAAGGATCCAAGGGTAACGTCCACGTGGACGCCGCCCGACTCGTTCCCGTTGATTAACGCATCCGCAAGACCGGCATAAGTGAGACGCACACGTCACTTTTGCCGATTCATTTGCCTCGGCGTCATCGTGGGTTTGATTCATCAATCCCATCAGGATTTTTTGGCCGATCTAAAGGAAAAAGGTCAACCAATCAGTCTTAAAGAAGTGAGAAAAGTCCTTCCTTTGACTTCATCTCTCCAAGCCGGTTCGGACAAACCGTCCGAACTTCAAGCCCTGGACTCAAATGAAAAACCATTGGGGCTGGTTACCCAAACTTCCCCCGCCGGAGACTCCGCGATCGGGTTCTCCGGGTCGACCAACCTCCTGGTTATTTGGGATGAGGCTCAAAAAGTGTCCTCGGTCTCCATCCGTTCGAGTGGCGATACCCTCGACCACGTCGACGCCATACTCGAAGAACCTGATTTCTTCGAACAGTTCGTCGGAAAGACCCGACAAGAACTTGCCCGCCTTAAAAACATGGAAGCCGTCTCCGGCGCGACCCTAACCAGCATGGCCATTATCGATTCCATATCGATGCGCTTCGGTGGGGAAAAGCAGGCAAGCCGGTTTCCCAACCCCATTCGGATTGAAGAGGTTACCGAATATTTCCCATCCGCTTCCGAATTGATCCCTTCGTCTAGCCACCCTTCCCTCTTGGATATTTTGGATGCGAATGGGTCCAAGCTCGGACAAGTCGGCAGAAGCTCACCCCATGCCGATCAGATCATTGGCTATCAGGGGCCCGTCGACAGCCTCCTCATTATGGAAACCAACGGAACCTTGAAGGCAATGTCGATCCGATCGAGTTTCGAGAACCAACCGTATGCGGATTACCCCAATGATGATGCCTACTTCGCTTCGCTTTTTACGGGCAGGTCCATTCCCCAGCTTGCCGACATGAACCTAACCGAAGAAGAGGTCGAAGGAGTTTCCGGAGCCACCATGACCAGCATGGCCATGGCCGAAGGCATAGTCAAAACCGCCTCGAGTTGGGAACGAGAAAGACTTCAATCCCTCGAAGCGAAAAAGCCGCTCCTTACCTGGAAAGCCCGAGATTATGGTTCATTGGCCGTGATTTTACTTGCTGGATTCGTGGCCTTCACGAAACGGGGCAAAACCAAATTCTTTCGCATTTCTCTGCAGGTTTTACTGGTCTGCTATCTGGGGTTGGTCAATGGAGACATTCTCTCTCAAGCTCTTTTTGCGGGGTGGGCTCAAAGTGGCGTACCCTGGGAACGGGCTCCCATCCTCGCCTTACTCAGTCTCGCTGCTTTGCTCGTACCGATGGCGACCGGGAAGTCCTTCTATTGCCATCAACTCTGCCCACATGGAGCCGCCCAGCAATGGATGAGAAAGCTGAAAAAGAAACCCCTTCGTTTGCCGAAAAAAATAGATAAGGCACTACAGTTCCTACCAGCCGGCTTACTCGCCCTGGTCGTTTTTCTGGCCTTTACCGGTTCCGCTCACACCGCGGCCATCCTTGAGCCTTTCGATGCCTACGTTTGGGAGGTTGCAGGAGGCATTACCCTTGCCATTGCACTCATCAGTCTCGTTGCCTCGGCGTTCGTGCCCATGGCGTATTGCCGCTACGGGTGTCCCACTGGAGCGGTTCTCAAGCTTTTCGAATTCAAAAAAGGAGGTGATGGGTGGAACAAAAGAGATTACCTGAGCTTCGCACTCCTTGGTCTGGCCTTGCTTCTTTATTTTTTCTTCTGACGAAAAATGACGCGGTCCCTTTTGATTCTTTTCTTCGCTCTGCTCCTCGGTTGTCAGGATGATTCTGAACAGACCTTGAAGCCGTACAGCCTGACGGGCCAGGCGCTCGGCACGACCTGGACGGTAAAGGTTTTGAGTTACCAACCCATCGATGAGAGCAAACTTCGAACGGATATTGCGGCAAAGATCGAAGAAGCCGAACGAATCCTTTCTCATTGGCGCCCCGATGCTACGCTCTATCAACTAAACGCATCCCTTTCGTCCGAACCTATTCCCATTCCACCCATCCTTCATGAATTGCTCAAGCATGCAAAGTGGACATACAAACAAACCGGCGGCGCTTTCGACCCGACCATTGCCCCCCTCGTCAACCTCTGGGGTTTTGGACCCGTTTCCACCAACAGACTGAGCATTCCGCAGCAAAAGGAGATCGACGAAACCATGCAGGTTACAGGGATGAATCAACTGGAAATCTTGGGCGACTTCAAGGTTCGCAAGAAACATCCCGCAGTCCAAATCGATTTATCGGCTTCGGCCAAAGGAGACATCATAGACCAGGTTTGCGAAATGCTCGATCGCAGGGAACTGAGTAATTACCTCGTCGAAATCGGAGGGGAAATCAGAGCCCGAGGGAACGGCAAGTCGGGGAAAGGATGGACCATTGGTTTGGAGGATGGATCCGAAGGCAAATCGAACGGATTGACCTCAGTCAACCTTCTCAACTATTCGGTTGCCACCTCTGGAACCTACCGGCAATCGAAGCCAAACCCGCATTCGGTCAAACCCGCTTCCCACCTGATCGATCCAAGAACCGGCCACCCAGTCGTGCACAAACTGATTGCAGTCAACGTCCTCGCCCCGACTGCCCGGGATGCGGATGCCCTCGCCACCGCCTTGATGATCCTCGGACCCGAAGAGGGCATGCGAAAGGCCGAGGAAATGGACTTGGTCGCCCGCTTTTGCTCGAGGGAAGGAAACCGAACACAACGGTCTGACTCAACCACGTGGAGACGACTTTATCCCGCGTTCGAAGAATAATCAGCCAACCTGACCTAAGGTTGGACATTATGTCGTAAACCAAATAAGAATTAATTTGATTGATGTGCTTTGCTCCCATCATCTGAAACCTGTAAATC
>JAURNO010000450.1 GCA_030830145.1 Verrucomicrobiota bacterium | reverse complement strand
ATCGGCTTTCCGTACAAGGAAGTCATGAAAGGACGACAAGGGGGTTTTTTGGGTTCCTTAAGCAAACGCATACCCGCTTCCTTGGGTAGCCGATTGCTCTTCTTGCTATTGCAACGAATGCATGAAATCACCACATTCTCCCAAGAGGTCCCACCACCGCGGTCACGAGGGATCACGTGATCCATGTTTAATTCTTTGGTTGGAAAGTTCTTCCCGCAATATTGGCACTTGAATTCGTCGCGCTCCAAAAGGTTCTGGCGATTGAATTTCATTTCCTGCATAAGCATTCGGTCGTAAGTCCGCAAAATAAGAACACTGGGAACGAACACCCTTTGGTTGACCGTATGGATCACCCGAGATCCGGAAACGGGCTCGAACTCCTTGCAGTGAGCAAACCAGGACGCACCGTCGAACATCCTAAAGCTGCCGTCTTCGGCATAGATCACTTGAGCGTGATCCACGCTAAGCAAACTAAACGCCCGTTCTACACCCACTACGTTGACCGCTTGCCAAAGTCGGTTTAGAACGAGTGTTTGATAACTAGTGTCCATCCGAGTTTAGATATAACCGATTTTACACCCGTGCTGTCAAAGAATTTTTGTCACTTTTTCTGCGCCAAATGGATCAGGTAATTGATTCGAATTCCTTTGCTCCCCAATATTCCGAAGGACCCGATGTTTTATTAGTCGGGAGCTCCACCCCTACCCTTCGGAATGAAAAAAGCCCTCACCTATCATCCTTTGAATCGCAGGTCTAATTCTACCGTCAATACGGTCACACAAATAAAAGTTTAGATATTTTCTTGACTTAGTTGTTTATTTAGTTCATATACATACCTAGACAACATTTATTATCATGTCCAACATTATTTCATTCATTATTATTCTCAGCGTTTCCTCGACCGGGTTTTGGTTTCTTACTCAAGTGTAGAAGCGAGCCAATTGATTTCAGCCCTCACCGACGGTCGCTTGCGTCCCAAGAGCGCCCAAAGTCATAAACGCCTCGAGAACCCCACTTCCCCCTTTCCTTCCTTTAACCGAACGGAAATGAACAGCGGTCTCCTATTTTTAAGTCCTGATCAATCCTTTTCTTGCCACGGCAGGAATTCCCACCTCAAAAAATCGAGTCGAAAATAATAAAATCTTCGATGCTCAGTAACTCCTACCTTCTTTTTTCTCGTAGAAGTTAAGAAAGGCCTTGTGCACGACCCGGTAGCCTCCAGGAGTAGGATAATCACCGGTAAAATACCAATCTCCCGAATGGTCCGGGAGCGCATCATGGAGGTTCTCAATACTTTGGTATACGATTTCGACCGGGACTTTTCCATTGCCATTGTCCGGACAGACCAAATCTGCAACTTTGGCTGAAATTTCAGCCGGAGTGAAATTTTCATAGACCTTCTTGACGTGATTCACGAGCCCGGGCTTGTTTTCCACCAAGGCTTCCTTGCACTTGATCGCCACTTCCTCAAGCAAGCCTTCGTAGCCCTTTTCCTCTATCAAAGCTATGGCGGCCTGAAAAGCTATGAACTTCCCCAATTCAGACATATCGATTCCATAGCAATCAGGGTATCGGATTTGGGGAGCCGTCGAGGCGATGACCAACTTTCGGGGTTTGGCTCGTCCGAGAATCTTGAGAATACTCCTCTTCAGAGTGGTTCCGCGGACAATCGAATCATCAATGCAAACCAATGCATCCTCCTTTTCTCGAACTACGCCATAAGTGATGTCGTAAACGTGAGAAACCAATTGAGCCCGTCCTGATTCCTGACTGATGAAAGTCCGCAGTTTGATGTCCTTGTTGGCGATCTTTTCACCCTTGGGCCAATTATCCATGACCAAATCATCGATCAATTCATCCGTTAGCTCACCAGCCTTTCGGGCATCGATTAACTTCTGTTTGACTTCCGCCCGGCGAACCAGGCGGAGTTGCTCCATAAAGCCGTAATAAGCGCTTTCGGCGGTATTGGGAACATAACTGAATACGCTTTTGGAGAAATCCGATCCGACCGTTTCAATAACCCCGGGAACAAGAAAGGCTCCCAAAGTTTTTCGTTCGGCATAAATATCGGGATCGTTTCCACGGGAAAAATAAATCCTCTCGAACGAGCAACCAGTTTCGCGGGCAGGATCATCGGCAAAACGCTCAACCTCAAGCTCACCATTGGCCCTGGCCACTACAATCGTGCCGGGCTTGATTTCCTTTACCTCGTCGATCTTCTTCTCGAAAACGGTCATGAGCGGAGCACGTTCGGACGCCACTGCGATTACCTCGTCGTCGGCAAAATAAAAACCTGGACGAATGCCCAAAGGGTCGCGCATGGCGAAGGCATCTCCATTCCCGATGATACCGGCCAAAGCATAACCGCCATCCCAGTGCTTTGATGCATCTCTAAAGACCGAAGGCAGATCAATGCGTTCGCCGATCCATGAACTATGCTTGTCCCCCGTTACGCCTTGCTCGGCGGCATCCTTGGACAACTTGTCGTTGACGGCATCCAAGTGAAAACCGGTCTCCTCGAGAATAGCCTGCGTATCGGTGTCGAACACAGGATGTTGTCCTCGTTCGACCAGTTTCTGGTTCAGTTGATCGACGTTCGTTAGGTTGAAATTTCCGGCCACCATCAGGTTTTTACCGGGCCAATTACTTTTTCTGAAATAAGGATGACAAGTGGTGGATCCATATTCCCCTGAAGTTCCATATCGCAAGTGACCAAGAAGAATTTCACCACCATAATCGAAATGCGTCTTGATGGTATCGGGAAACTCGGGAAAAGCCGTACCGGCATTAATCATCTTACCCAATTGTTTGTGCTGGCTACCGAATATTTTGGACAATGCCTTGCTGCTCGTGCTTCTTTCCCTAAACATAAAGGCTTCTCCGGGAGGCATATTAAGCTTCATGGAACCTATGCCCGCACCGTCCTGTCCACGGTTATGCTGCTTTTCCATAAGCAGAAAAAGTTGATTAAAACCCCACAACGGCGTTCCGTATTTTTCCGCATAATAGGCAAGGGGTTTTCGCAATCGAACGAGTGCAATCCCACAAAAATGCCCAATATCGTCACTCATGATCCAGTCAGGTTCATTTCATGTAATTTGGAATCGCCTGGCTCCATGTTTCACGCAAGGAGGAAACCGTCGTATCGATAACCTCATCCCCTTCAACCGAGATTTTGAATCGAGCTGAATCATCCGTACTGCCGAGCACTTGAGCTGCCAAACCAGCCTCTTGAGCGGCCTGCAGGATGCTTGCTTCGTTCTGTGCGGATACTGAGATCAGGACTCGACCTTGACTTTCCCCGAAAAACAAGGAGTCCAATCGACCGGCATTCCCTCGAGAATCAAAGGCCACGGATAACCCTAGATCGGCTTCGCCAAAAAGCATCTCCGCCAGGGCAACCAAAAGACCGCCCTCGGAAACGTCGTGAGCGGCCAGAACCGAGTTATTCGAAATCTGAGCAAGAAGGAAGTCCTGCACTTTTTTCTCTGCGGCCAAGTCGATCTCGGGAACACACCCTTCTTTCTTTCCGAATTGCGTCTGCAAATAATAACTTCTCCTTTGTACGAGACGCAGACCACCGAGAAGAAGAACGGATTCTCCCGCCTGGGCAATGAAGCTTCGAGTAACTTGGTTCGCATCATCTATCAAACCGACCATGGAAACCACCGGCGTCGGGTCAATGGCTCCATCTCCATGCTCATTGTAAAGGCTGACATTTCCCCCGACCACGGGAACGTCGAAGAAAGAACAGGCATCGGCCAGGCCCTTTACGCACTCCTTGAGCATGTGATAAGCCTCTGGTTTGTTCGGGTTGGCGAAGTTCAGGTTATCGGTTACCGCCAAGGCCCGAGCTCCCGAACAGGCCAAATTACGCATGCACTCCGCAAAAGCGATCTGAGCTCCCTTATAGGGATCCAAGTAACAAAAGCGGTTATTGCAATCGTTCGCGATGGCCAACCACTTGTCGATCCCCGCGATGCTCAACTTCACCACGCCCGCATCACTACCGGGCTCAACCGTACACCCAGACAAGACCATGTGGTCATACTGTTGCCAAACCCATCTTTTCGAAGCAATGGTGGGATGAGCCAGCAGTTTCCCCAAAGCCTCCCTCGCCTCATCGCTTTTCAAATCCGCCACCGAATCAATCGTCCACTCGCGAGCCTCCGCTATATGAACGGGCTCTTTCGTGGGTTGATCGTAGACCGGGGCTTCGTCGGTCAGAGATTTCGCAGGCAAGTCCGCTACCACCACACCCTTTTGGCGGACGACCATGCGATCCCCTTCCTTGACCTCACCTATTCTGGCGGCATGCAAATCCCATTTTTCAAATACCTCCTCGAGCTCTCGCTCCCGTCCACGGTTCACAATGACCAACATGCGCTCCTGACTCTCAGATAGCATAATTTCGTAGGAATTCATTCCCGT
>JAURNO010000449.1 GCA_030830145.1 Verrucomicrobiota bacterium | reverse complement strand
TCCAACCAAGGAAGAAAGCACCAGGGTAAGGGCGACGTTGGGAAGGGCTTTCAGGGTGCGTTGGAGAACAAGAAAGGCACCGGCCGTAAACAGGCTTAACCAAAGAGCGGGTTCGGATGCTTGGCCTAGTTGAGAGAAGGTATTGTGCAGAATTCCCCAAAAGGTGGATGAGGTTTCCTGCCCTTTTCCGCCCAGACCGAGCAAATGTTTTGATTGGTTGGCAATAATCAGGAAAGCGGCTGCCGTTACGTAGGCCGTGATAACCGTTCGAGAAACGAACTGAACCATGTATGAAATACGCAGAAAGGAGGCGAGAAGAAGAAACAAGCCGGAGAAACACAAAATCCAGGGTAGAATCAGTAGAGCTGATTCCGAGCCCATGCCATTTTGATTGATCATTCCCAAACCCGCGAAAACGCCAAAGAGCAAAACCGCTGTCGCATTGGTCGGGCCGAGAGTAATAAAGCGACCTTTACCAAGTAAGCCACCGAAGATGGCGGCAAAGGCAGATCCAAGAAGCCCGTATTGAATGGGTAGTCCAGCGACAAGAGCATAGGCCATCCCCTGCGGAATGGCCAAAAGAGCTACGTTTACGGAAGCCCGCCAATCTCCCGCCCAACTTGATCGGGTGTAGCCTTTCAATATATGGATAAAAGGAAGACTCGGCAAAAAGAAAGAGCTTAGC
Source organism: Verrucomicrobiota bacterium (assembly GCA_030830145.1). Lineage (GTDB taxonomy): Bacteria > Verrucomicrobiota > Verrucomicrobiia > Opitutales > Seribacteraceae > Seribacter. Next base: position 2,066 of record JAURNO010000449.1, on the reverse strand, counting down.
CCCAATGCGGTCTTCATGTTGGCTTTTTTGTTCATTGAAGTGAAAGATGCAAACTAAAGGACTCTGAAGATTCTCCAAGTAGATTCGAAGAAATCCAATGGCTTGCAAGAGGTCCTGCTTACTTCTCTTGTCTTAAGATCTCAATTTCTTCAAAATGAAAAGTATTTTTCGCACGCTTCCATTCTGCAAAATTACTCTGATAAATTTCTTTTTGGCTCCTAATTTCCTCATTTAGTCTTTCGAGGAGAGAGTATTTGGGGCTGGACTTGGCGTAATTGTCCTCGCTTGCCCGCATTTCGATCATTCTTTCTTCCAAAACTTCCTTTCTTTTGAGTCCTTCTTTTGTTTCGGATTTTAGCTGGGTGATGGCACCGGCAATTTCTCGGACGATTTTGCTCATAGTCGTTTCAAGGTTTCGAGAGACCTCCTTCCTGACAAACGAATCGGTATCCTGATTGCCCAAGATCCTTCTTAATTGACTAGTCATAGCTACTAATTCGGGAAGATTCTGGTACTTCGCGATCCTTTCGACTTCAAGGAGGGCTAGGGGGCTGGGGTCCTTTTTGTGTATTGAGTCGATCCGGCTTAGTGTTTCGTTGAGCATGGCAAGTTCCTTGGAGGTCTCAATGAGTTCACTTTGTAGTGCAATTTCTTCGATGTTGGCTCCCTTTGCGATGGATGTGCTTTGTTGGATTTGCTCGACGAGCTCGAGCTTGCGTTGCTCCAATTCCCCGATCTTCTGCCGGTACTTTTGAAATCGAAAAATGAGTGGACGCTCCAAGCTTTCTTCCAAGGTTGCGATCCTGTAGGCTTGCATTACGGTATTCGTCAGTAGTCGTGAACTTTTGATGGAATGTCCACGGCATACCAAATAAATTCCGTCTCGCCTCCGGTCTGATTTTCGGGTGGAAAAAAGAGCCCGAATGATTTGACTTTCGTTTTGCTTGAACGCATTGCTCTGAAAGGGGCTCAGGATCATCTCCTTGGCTGTGGGATTTTGAGAAAGCAAGGCAGTCAATTGCAACAGGAAATCGGGACTTTCGAGAGCATCGGAATGAAGCGACGTCAGGTTCGGGGTGCCATTTTCAACAACCAACAAAACTCGATGCTCTGCCCAGTTATTGGATTCAGCTAGTTTTTCGAGGGCACTTTCTTTATCTGGAATTTCGGAACCTTTCGGGACCTCGGGATCTGGTTCGGAAAAGTCATCTTCGTAACTCAGGATTAGGGGTGCTTGGCTTTCCTCCTTTATTTCCTGATAATATACTCCGTAAAAAAAAAGGGAAAGGGTGAGTACGATAAGCAGCACGCAATGCCATGGTTGCATTCGAAGATGAAAAATAATTAATCCCACAAAGGCAACACATTAGCCATTAGGATTTCTGGAGGGGCTTTTATACCATCTAGAATGGTCGAAGGTGATTAGATCTTTCATTTCCGAAAGGTTGACAACGAGATCATAAAGACTTTCTAATGAAGAGAGTGTCCGACGACTTGGTTCCATTCGATTTTTCCCGCAAGCTGACCGCGTTGCAACGCTCTCTTTATGCCTATATCCTAACTTTGCTTCCCAACCGCACGGATGCCGAAGACGTTTTGCAGGAAACGAACCTAATATTGTGCAAGAAGGCCGGCGAATACGATCCCAAGGGCCATTTTCAAGGATGGGCTTTTCAAATTGCCCGATATCAGGTGATGGCTCACATAACCAAGTCAAAGAGAAGCCGTCTTCAGTTCAGCACTGAGATTATCGAAGCCTTGGCGGCCGAAGAATTAGACAACAACCAAATAGCCTTAAGCCAAAAAGCACTGCAATTGTGCTATGAGTTGTTGCCTGACCATATGAAGCGCATAGCCCTGCTCCGATTTAGAGAAAATAGTCAACTCAAGGAAATTGCAAAAAAGGTAGGAAGGCCTTTGGGTTCCATATCGGCAACTTTACATAGAATAAGAATCAACTTAAGTGATTGTGTCCGTAGAAAAATGCCATTGGTGGAAGCTGAAAACGATCTTTGATTAATTTTTCGACAAAAAATTATTTTTTTTGGTAAGAAAAAGCCGATTTG
>JAURNO010000448.1 GCA_030830145.1 Verrucomicrobiota bacterium | reverse complement strand
TGCCGCTCCTCCCTCCCCAGGTGGCCCCGCTCCGACCGCAGGCCCAACTCCCGTTCCGGCTCCAGGTGGTCCGCTTCCGACTCCAGGTGGCCCCGCTCCCGCTCCGGCTGCAGGTGGTCCGCTTCCCTCTCCAGGTGGCCCGGCTCCAGGTCCAGGTGGTCCGCTTCCGACTCCAGGCGGCCCGGCTCCCGCTCCGGCTGCAGGTGGCCCGCTTCCCACTCCAGGTGGCCCGGCTCCCGCTCCGACTGTAGGTGCCCCTTTGCCGACTCCAGGTCCCGCACCATCTTTGCAAAGCCCTGCGGCCCCTTCTCTTCCCGGTGCATCCCCAACCCCGAGCCCAACTTTACCCGGCGGGCCCAAGCCATCCTTGGAAGCGCCGAAAGGCGGACCGACTCTCCCTCCACCGGGAGCAGGGCCCGCACCAATGGGAGCCCCTGGCGGAAGCCCCACCCTTCCTCCTCCCGGAGGAATGCCGGGAGCCGCAGCCCCGCCTCCTGGTGCTCCCGCTCGTCCAGGTCTCGCACCCGGCACACCACAATCCGCACCGGTTGTCAAAAAAAGCTCCGCGGCTCTTTTTATTTTCTTATTTATGGATCTCTTGTCTTTTGCCGTTGCAGTTCTCTTGGTTCTTGGACTCTTCGGCGTAGGTTTTTTCGCCAGTCCTAACTAAAACACAAAAAAATTACACTGTATCATAATGAGCGAACTCATTAACTTGAATAAAGAAAGCTTTTCCAAAGTAATCTCTGCGGAGAACAAAACGGTCCTTGTTGACTTTTGGGCACCTTGGTGCGGACCGTGCAAGGCCCTTACCCCGATTCTCGAGGAGATAGCCAACGAGAAGAGCGAGGACGTCGACATTTACAAGGTCAACGTCGACGAGAACACGGATTTGGCCCAAGAACACGGTGTACAGTCGATCCCCACTCTTTTGCTCTACAAAAACGGATCTCTTGCCGAAACGATCGTCGGACTCAAAACGAAAGACGAACTGATCCAACTTCTTGAATCGTAATTTTTGATTCGAGAAAGGGAAGTTCTTTGCTGGTTCTAGCTTCCGCCAAAGGCCAAGGCGAACAACAGCCCATACGCAAGGATAGAAACAGCCGTTAGGCTTAAAGTCGAACCATAGTCCTTTCGAGTAGACGCTTTTGCGAGCTTGACGAAACAAACAACGCCGAGAGGAAAAACCAAAAACACCGGCATCATTGTTTTCTCCAGCAAGGGGCAAACCAAGGTTGCCCCGACCACGCCGACGGCGTAAAGAAGCAGACCGAAATTCCTTCCGAACCGGACCACCAAGGTTCTCTTGGCGACCAACTTATCCTCCTCGCAATCCCTCGTATTGTTGACGACAAGGAGGTTGTTGATGACAAGCCCGATACCTAGTGCCGCCACCCAATTTGGTTCCCATATCTCTCCCACGCCCACCACAAGAACGTAATGAGTGCCGCAAACCGCCACAAAGCCGAAAAACAATACTACGAAAAGATCCCCCAATCCGACATAGGCCAATGGGAACGGTCCACCAGTATACCCGATTGCAAAAATCACACTCAATGCTCCAACCCAAAGAAGTTGCCGACTCGCTCCGGAGGCTTCCATGAGAACGACCCCTACTGCAAAAGCAAGAGTCAACAGAACAAGCGAAGTTCTGATCATACTCTTCCCTGATATCAAGCCCGAGGAGACCGCCCTCGATGGACCAAGTTCTCTCTTTCGATCGGCCCCTCGCAAGTCATCAAAATAGTCATTGGAAAAGTTGGTCCCGATTTGAATCAGGAAAGAGAAGACAGATGCCAATGCAAAAAGGTCCAAGGGCAGTTTGCCCGTGCTTCCATAAGCAAGAGACGCCCCTGCAAAAACGGGTATCAAGGAGGCCACCAACGTCTTGGGACGGGCGGCCAAGATCCAACGGCGAACCGTTTCCCCAGGCGATACCGTCATCCGCTTAACGGGTTATGGCCAATGGGAAGCGGAAATGAGAACGATATCTCTCCTCAACCCTCCTGAAACCATCGGGCCCGCGAGAAGGATCGGGTAGCTTGTAGGGCCACTGCACGTCGATTTGCAAGGCCAGAAAACCATTGCTCGGATGGTGTTGATGCCTGTGCCCAATCGGGTACTGGGAACACTTGATGAGAAAATATCGCTCGCCTTCCGAAATCCACCTTTGCGAATAGGGGGCAATTTCCTTGAACGATTCCAATCCCAGCAACGAGATGGGCTTGCCATCGGCGGCTTGATTAAAAAGTACGTTGGCTCCCCCGGAAAAGCTTTGCCAACTATCCTTCATCGAGCCTTCCTCCAACTCACCAGGGGTATTCATCTTGTACTCGTCCGACTCGATTACCTGTTCGAATTCGACTTGCCCTCCCGACTTTCTTGCCACTAGCAACAAGTTCCAGGGGGGCAACGGCTGTGGGTTAGGTAAGGTCCAGTCAAATCGTACCGTACCTTTTTCCACCAGGCTGAACCCCATTCTCTCTAGTTCCACCTGCACTCCGTCCACCAAACCGTAAGCAACATTCTGCTCCCTTACCTTGCTCACTCCCTGAACACCCCACGGCAAGAAGCCCAAAAGACCACCGATGAGAAAACCGAAAACCGCCAAGGCAATGACAACTTCCAAGAGGGTAAAACCTTGCCGGGAATCCGTTACGGCAGGAGGGTAAGATTCGGAAGTCATATCAAGGACTCGTAAAGTCTTCCGGACTCAAAACGGCAAACCCACCGAATCGCCTCATCAGAATTCCGGCAATCGTGTCAGGATCAATAAAACGAATCGGTTTCCCGGTAGCTATAGGATTCAGGTTGCCGTTTGCCAGGACCAACCGAGGGGGTGACTGAACCCCCCCACCGCCACTTGCCGGAGGATAAACAACGCTACCCATCGAACTGAATGCAAGATATCGGAATTTCGTAGATCCCCCCTCCTTTCGTTCGCCTTTGAAGGTATCCATTAATCGAAAATCATCCTCATTGGCGCTCCAAACGGTGTATGCATCTTCTTTCCATTCCTCGGAAACCTCGCAAAATGAATCATTTTCAGGCACAAAGAAAACCCCGTCCGGCAGGGTCGTCCCCTCTCCCATTACCAACCAATTCGTTTCGTTGGTGGTAGCGCAGGTGTCCTTAACCACAAGTTCGACGTAACGATGATATTTCTCCAGGTCTTCTTCCATCGCATTAACTATAAGCCGAGTTTCCGCCCCCGAAAGGGCGGCTCGGGTACGGGCTTGCTGCACGAGGCCAAGAACTTCTCTCTGAGCCGAACCCAGTTCCTCTCCTCCGCCTCCGAGCAAGGTTAAGCCAATGAACCCCATCATCAAGCCCATCACCGCAATTACGACGAGCAACTCAATAAGCGTGAAAGCTCTCTTACCAGTCAAGCCTTTGGTTGAGCCAACCATATGAGATATGGCTTCTTTCTTATTCGGCATTATTCAAAATATCCAATAAGTTCCATGAAAAAACATTGCCACTTCCCGATTCGTCATCGTGCAGAACGTAAAAGGCATACGGTTTGGGTATCATTTTAATTTGATCTTCGACGGAGTTAATCGTCTCCATGTCGTAATCAACGCTCAGTGCCGCCTTGATTTCCGAAAGAGCGGAAGAGCTCAGTTCGATCGTATCCTTGCCACGCCCATTGCTGGCATAGCCTTTCTGGACCAACACATGAATTTTGGATCCTCCCCAACCGTCCGCCAAAAAACCATCGGAGCCAAAATCTTCCGTCATTTGATCGATATAAGATCCCTTGCCCTTCTGTTTTTTTAAGGCTCCATCCAATTTGGTTTCCCAAAGCTTGGTATCGGTGTTCCACTTCTTTCCCGATAGAGCGACTACGAAAGAGTCGTGGTCGTCCTGATGCTCCCGGCTCAAAACAACCGGAACCCCTTCGTCTTCGTCCAAAAGGAAAGGCGGAAAATATCCGTTTTCATCATGGTATCTTGACATGGCTCCGCCCCATTTCGCAAACCGGGCCTCCGTATCAGTCGAGTGAGCCCAATCGATAATCCCATTGTAGGAAGGGATCGCAATCGAAACAAGGATCCCGATTATTGAGATTACAACCAAAAGTTCTATCAGGGTAAATCCGCTTGTTCGCGATTCTTTTTTGTTTTTCATAATAAAAGTTACCACTTGCCGGGCTCGTAATCAGGAATATTGTCCATGTCTTCGTCCGCTTTCTCCGGAGTTGCCGTTAGTTCGGATTCAAAAACCGAAGATTCTCCGTCCGGCCCTCTCGAAAACAACAAGAACCCCTTGTGCCCGTCGCTACGTGGGAATTCGTAAACGTAAGGCTCGTCCCATGGGTCGAGAAGGAAAACCTCGGGTAATTGATTTCCCTTCAATTGCTCGAGAGTCAAAGTCACCTCTCGGATGTCGCCGTCTTCATCGCTTCCCAGAATCATCGAATCCCAATTAGGCAAAAAAACGGCACCCCTGCGATCAGCATCGATCTTATCGCCAAAACGGTCAACAAGTCCCGTCAATGCTTGAAAAAAAAGAATCCCCCTGATTTGTTCGTTATCGGAGGGCAAATCATCCGTGCGAGGGTAACCGCCCTGATCGCTTTTGTATTGCTCCAAAGCCAATTGCAAAGCCTCGATCTGGCTTTGCGCTGCCTTCTTCGCCCTCTCCTCGCTCCACCAAGCGTAAGCCCCGAAACTCATCGAACTCAGGATGCCGATGATTACGATTACGACAAGGAGTTCGATTAGAGTAAATCCCGCATGGCCTCTGTTTCTCATCTTCCCATGAATCTTCATTGCACGGTTCATTTTGTCAACGAAATCGTGCAGGCAAAAACCCTAGCCAATAAACTTGCCGACAAGTAAACGCAGTTTCAAAGCGGCGTCCCTGGCTTCAGGAAAGCCAAATACCCAGAGAAGGCCAAAATGTATTACGCAACCAACGGGAATCAACAGGCACAAAGTCCACAGATTTCCCAACTGCGATTCCTCCATGCCCAGCGAGTCCCGCAGGAAAAAAAGTGCGATGCCCATGGCAAAGGAAGACAAAAAACAGCCGAACGCAAAAAACGGCATCGGATTTAGATAATCCATAAGAGAAAACCCCTTGAATTTCCAAAGTAGAAAGGCCAACTGGGCAAAGGCAGCCCCGACGTTGGCCCAAGCCAAACCGATGACTCCATACTCTTTCATAAGTAAAAGACACAGGGTAAGGTTGATGGTAAAGCTTGCGATCGCGGCCCAAAGAGGCGGCCTCATCTGCTTACGGGCATGAAACGCCTTCACGACAAAGGCCGACAGTGCATAAAACGGCAAGGAAGCTACGGTTACCATAAGTACGCGGGCGGCTTGAGTCACGTCGTCGCCGGCAAACATGCCATACTGAAAAAGCACGCTCAAGATGGGTTTCGCCAACAAGCCCAAGCCGACCGCAGCCGGCAAGGTGATCCCAAGGGTCAAACGGAATCCTTGAGCAAAATATTTTTCAAAATTCTTTTTATCGGCCAATCCGGAACTTCTTGCCAACTCAGGGAAAAGAACCGTCGACAAGGCAACGGCGAAAACGCCAAGCGGCAATTCGATCAACCGTGCCGAAAGGAAAAGATAAGGCAATGCCCCCTGATCATCGAGTGAGTAGGCCAGAACTCTTGAGACCAGCACGTTTACCTGGGCAACTGCCGCCCCAAGGGCTCCAATCCAAAAGAGAGTTTTGATTTTACTTAATTCCTCGGAACCACCCAAATCAAAGTGCCAATTCCAACCATTTTGGACCTTCAAGTGCATCCAGGGCAAGGACAATTGCAAAAGACCTCCCACCACAACTCCGACACAAAGAACTGAGGCCAAGTCCAGTCCCTCTGCCCTCATCCCCCATTTACCGATCATCATCGAACCGATCATGGCAAGATTCAGAACAATGGGCGAAAATGCCCCGGCAAAAAATGATCTATGCGTATTGAGGGCTCCCACAAGAACTGCGGACATGCAAATGCACAAAACATAAGGAAAGACAATTGCGTTAAGAAAGGCTCCACTCTTCCATTTTTCATCCGTTAACCAAGTTTGCCAACCGAGCCATGAAAGAAGACAAACGACGAAACTGAGTAAGAGCAGCAAAAGACCAAGTCGGGAAAGAACCTGGTTGAGTATCCGGTTGGCCATGTTCAAACCTTGGTTTTGAAGGTTTTCCGCATAAACGGGAATGAAGGCCGAACTCAAAGTTCCTTCCCCCAACATTCTGCGAAAAAGATTGGGCAATGTGAAGGCGAGGATAAAAGCGGCGGCGACCGCGGATGAGCCAAAAAAAGAAAAGAAAAAGATGTCCCGCAACAGGCCAAGTACTCTGGAAAGGATCGTCAAACCGCTGACCAAGGAAAGGTTTCGCGAAAACTTACTCATCTTCCTCGAAAAAATGGCTCTGCGGGGGGGGATTCGTGGATTGGCAATACACGGGCAAAGTCAGGTCTTGTCTTATGCCGCGGGCACAACAAGCCCAGGCAACTTGGAATTTTATTCTCCGGCAAGACATTCGGCCAAAAGGGCCCGAGCTTCTTCTTCTGGTCCTTCATGATCCTGTTCCTGAGCTATTTTCACAGTATCCTTGAAGATCTTTTGAGCTTCATCCATCTTACCGGTTTTCATTTTCACCTTCCCCAAAAGCAAGGAGGCGATCATCCAATCCGGTCTCTTTTGCAGGCAAAGTTCGAGCTCCTCGATGCACTCACCACAATTCCCTTCTTCCCAAAGAGCCTGAGCCAAACTAAAACGAAAAAGATCATTCTCCGGATTCGATTCCAGCTTGGTCCGGAAAAGGGCACTTCGCAGACTCATGAGGAATCCTCGTGAAAATCAAGACACTTTCAGGCAAACGACAGTGGAATTATCAGTGCCGCCATTCTGATTGGCTAAATCGACAAGAGCATGAACGAGAACCTCGGGTTCCATACTTTCGGTCATTTTCTCGATTTCCTGAGTTTCGACCATATTGGTTACACCGTCAGAGCAAATTAAATAAATGTCGCCGGGAGAAAGTTCGCGCTCGCCGAGATCAACCTCGAAATCGATGTCTTGGCCCATGCACCGGGTCAAAGTGTGCATATAATGCTCGGGCATGTCGCGGGCAGCGTCCGGACCGTGTTTGTCTATCAGTTCATCACCCAAAGTATGACATTTCGATATCTTGCTCAAACCTTGGCCGTTTTTCAGGAAAATCGAAGAATCCCCGACATGGGCGAATAATAACTTCCGATCGATTATACGAAGACCCGAAAAAGTTGTACCGATTCCATTTTCACCACTGACCAAAGAACCGCACTCTACAATGTTTTGGTGAACGGAATGGGCAACCTCGCGAAACTCAGCGCCCGTGGAACAAGAATCGGCACCACTGACCAAAGAACCGAAAAAACGAACCGCCAAGCGGCTCGCCAAGGCTCCGTACGGTAAACCGCCTACTCCGTCCGCAACTGCAAAGATACCTTTTTTCTCATCGACGACAAACGAGTCCTCGTTGTTGTCTCGAACGAAACCGACGTCGCTGTGACCATGTGAAGTGATGAGCATATTCAGGGATAATTAATAAACTGTTCCGATTAGGATTAAAAGCATTGAAAACGTCAATTTTCAAAATTCAATCAAAAAAAGAGATTGAACGCTCCCACGTAGGCTCACTGCATAAGTTCATCCGATGAAAAAATCTCGTACTTTTTTTTGGGTAATTCGTTGAGAAAGCTTTTTCCATAGTTTTTCCTCAGGATACGAGAGTCGAGAATCACCAAGTCTCCGACGTCTGTCTGGGACCGGATCAACCGTCCGATTCCCTGCCTGAACCGAATCACGGCGGAAGGAAGAAAATACTCGGCAAAAGAACTTTTGCCCTGCTCGAGCAAAAGTTCGGTCTTGGCTTCCAGCAAAGGGTGCCCGGGGTTTTCAAAGGGCAAACGAGTAACGATGACTTGAGACAAAGCCGGTCCTTTGGCGTCGAAACCCTTCCAAAAGCTTTCGGCACCAAGAAGCAAAACATCCCCTTCATCCATCAACCGATTGCGCAAATCAGTCCGAGAATACCCTTCTCCTTGAGCATAGAGAGATCGACCAAGTTTGTCCCATCTGGGTTTAAGGGTATGAAAACAATGTCGAAGATCTGCGTAATTCGTAAAAAGGACAAGTGTCCCGCCCTCAATTCCGGCTGAACAGGAATGAATCATTTCGGACAAACAAGTAAGATAGGGAATTCGGTTTTGACCGGTAGGCTCGGGACAATCCGACAAAATACGCACCTGCAAATTGGATTCGAAATCAAAAGGAGAACTGACGATCCCCTCCTTGACCTCCTCCGCTCCAACCAAGGATTTGAAGGAGTCGGCCTTGCCCTTTCGGGTAAGGGTTGCACTCGTCATTACGATAGGAGACGGTTTCGAAAAGAGTCGCTCCCGCAAAATCTCGGCAATTACAAGAGGAGCACTCCTTAAATGGATGATTTGATTCTTCTTCCCCGTTCGCTCAAGCCAATAAACCGACTTGTCATCCTTAAGCTCAACGACCTCGGACAAACCATTCAAATATCCCTGCACCCTCTTCGCTTGATCCTTGAGCTCGATTTTTAAGGACTCGTCTTCGGTTAGCTCAGCCACTTCGACCAAGGATCTGCACAATTTGCTCAGAGGAGGAAAAACCTCCAAAGGCAGAATACCGGCTTCCCTGAGACGAACCCTGTCTTGATTGCCCAGAGATTTAACGTGGAGGTATTGAAAAAAATCGGCAACCGCAAGCTCTGCGTTATCGACCGCATCAAAATCACGTGGGCGGCCGGCCTTGGCCAACAAGCCCTTTCTTTTTTTGGAATTGTAAATTTTCCGGATGGAAGTTTCCAGAGCCCACGAACTAATGGACAGACCCAAGTGCTCGCTGGCAACGTCGATCATCTCGTG
>JAURNO010000447.1 GCA_030830145.1 Verrucomicrobiota bacterium | reverse complement strand
TTCCCCTCCTTCCCCGTTAGGTTTCGACCGGCCAAAAACCGTTGGCTCTCGGTCTCCCGAGGAACCGTTGATTCATTTTATGATAGTCCTGGAATGAAGTTTGTCTAACCCGAGAATATGGTTTAAATACTCAAATGATAACAATGCATTTGGTGTTATTAAACAAACTCCCGTTCCCAACGCCACAAACAAAAAATCACCTTCGACTTTACCGCCCTATGGAATGAAAGCCGTTTGGTGGATCAAAAGAGATTTCCGATTGTCGGATAATTCAAGCCTCTCCCAAGCATTGAACGAGTGCTCGGAAATCCTTCCTTTTTATTGTTTCGAGAAAAACAAACTGGAAGAAGAGGATTTCTCTCTTTTCCATCTCCAAGCTCAAACGCAAGGGTTAAGCGGGTTGTTCAAGAATCTCCGTATGCGTCACAGTGGTATCTTTTTTGGCATGGGCGACGTAATTGAAGAGCTTAGTAAACTAAGGAAGAAATACCATTTCGAGAAGCTCTACTCTCATCAAGAGACAGGTAACCTGCTGAGCTTTGAGGTTGATCGGCAGGTTGCCAAATGGTGCAAACACGAAGGGGTGACCTGGTCGGAAGCAAAAGGAAGTTCCGTGGTACGCGGTGGAAATGCCGAGAGGAGAAGGAAGACCAGTCGCTCCGACGTTCGGATGCACCCTCCCCTTTCGACCCCGGAAGCGATCCCGAGTCCAAAGAATATCAACCTATTCAATCAAATTCCTTCTTTTGGGGAAGTGTCCAAGTTCGTACGCCCCAAGGATCAACCTCTCCTCGACAAAGAGATTCAACAAGTAGACGAAGCTTCGGCTTTGCAAACCCTCGAAAGCTTTCTTTCTCACAGGGGCTACGGGTACTCGGGAGGAATATCTTCTCCCAATTCGGCCTTCGAAGCGGGATCGAGGCTTTCAACGCACCTGGCCTGGGGAACAATTGGATTACGAACGGTCTTTGCTGAAGTGAGGCGTAAACGCGAAGAGTTGGGTGCCACTCCCGAATCCAAACAATGGCGAAGAAGCCTGCGGGCTTTTGAATCCAGGTTGCATTGGCGAGATCACTTTATTCAACGCCTCGAAGGATTCCCGGAGATGGAAAACTTGGCTCTCAACAAGGCCTACCGGAACTTGGAATATGAAAACAGCCCCGAACTGCTCGAGGCTTGGTGGAAGGGACAAACCGGCGTTCCGATGGTGGATGCCTGCATGAGGTGCCTGAATGAAACCGGTTTCCTTAATTTTAGAATGAGAGCCATGGTCGTAAGTTTCGCGTGCTTTGGTCTGAAGCTCTCCTGGAAACTGATACATCCTCCACTTGCCAAAGTTTTCCTCGACTACGAACCAGGTATCCACATGTCCCAAATCCAGATGCAAGCCGGCATCGTTGGCTTCAACACCATACGAGTGTACAACCCCTACAAACAAATCAAGGATCACGATCCCTCGGGAGTCTTCGTCAAAAGGTGGGTGCCTGAGATCAAAGAATGGACGATGAAGCAAATCCTTGAACTGGAAGCGATCCCTCAAAAGAGTTACTCTCCGGTTTCATTCGATGCAAAAATGAATTCGAAAACCATGAAGGACAGAATCTTCGCCATCAGAAAAAGTAAGTTCGGAAAGCTCGAGACAAATCGAAACCTGAACAAACATGGCTCCAAGAAAGGAAAATTCAAGAAGCCCAAAAAGGATCACGACAACGGACAGCTCACCCTTTTTTAGCAATCGAAAACATCTATTTCGTGTAGTTAGTCAGGGGAATTGTTTAGCGACCTCTTGACTCCTCAAGGTAAAGTCATTTTCTTGGTTCGTCACAATGAGATCACTCACTTTCCAAGTCAGCTGGGCGGATGAGCCTGAAAAAGAGGTTTCGATTGAGGCCAGTTCTCCCTACAAAGCCTATATCGAGTTTTACAAACAAGTGGGTATGCCTGACGAAAACGAAGTGATCGTTACGCGAGCTGGAAAAACCGACCGTTTTTCAAACCATGTCAAAAACCCGGAGCAGTTTCTCAAGCAACTTACCGAAAGAAAGAAAATCGAAAATGAACCCGTGATTTGAAAAAACCCCGACAACCCAGAAGAAGACCTCGGTTGCTTTCTCGGGATGATCGTCGGGGCGGTGATGAATCCGAGAGGAGCCATCCTTGTCATAGCTTTGCTTTTTTGGTTTTTCTCCAGTGTTCCGGATTGGATCGATGATCTTTGGCAATGGATATTTGGAGAATGACTCTTTTCGTTTTTATTTTCAAAAATTATAACTCCATTATTTGGATGCTTGGGCATAAAGGGCTACTTGCAGATTATTGACTAACCTTTGCCAAGGTGGTTTGGTGCTGAAATGAGACTATTCCTGTTCGCTCTGTTTATCTCGTCGCTCGTCCTTGGATGCACAAACCCCGCCGATCCATCAGCCAATAAAGAATCTTCGAATACTCCCGTTGTCACCGAATCTCCCAAAGTCATTGACTTGGACGATAACGAAACCCTAAAGACAATTCTATCCAAGGCTACTGATTTGGATTCGTTGCGAACCTTCTCGGCAAGCGGACGATTGTTTTACTTTTCACCCAACGAGGAGAAGTCCAACACGGGAATATTGTATTCGGGGTGGGGAAAGGAAACGTATGCCAACGGAAAGGTGTGCCGGTTGGGCCAGTTCATCGATGGCAAGAAGGAGGGGATTTGGGCGGAGTGGTATTATGACGGACAGCAGGAAATGCAAAGCATCATCAAGGAAGGCAAAAAAAACGGGCTTCACACGACTTGGTTCGAGAACGGACAAAAGAGATTGGAAGCAAACTACAAGGCTGGCAAAAAGGACGGACTTTCGACCGAATGGTATGAGAACGCCCGGAAGAAATCCGAAGACCGCTTCACCATGGATAAGCTCGTGTCTTCGGTAGTCTGGAAACCCAATGGCGAGAAATGTCCCGTCACTAAAGTCGAAAGCGGTAATGGAGTTCGAGTGGATGCATACTACGAGGACGGCACGGAAGTGATTCGCTCCAGGTACAAGGACGGCGAACGAGTGAATGAGTAAACCCTCCCGACCTTGACCTGAAGCTCATGGAATTGACTGAGATGTCCACGGAGACTTTGGTCTTTCTCGACTCGGCTTTCTTGGTCGTTCATACCGCACTTATTTTTTTCAATCTCTTCGGGTGGACTTGGAAGAAGACTCTCCGATTAAACCTGCTGAGCATCTTCCTTACGGCGGGTTCCTGGGTGGCTTTCGCTCCTTGGTACGGGTTCGGCTACTGTCCCTGCACGGATTGGCATTGGCAAATCAAGTGGGCCCTCGGGCAAACGGATCTTCCCAACAACTACCTAACTTATCTCTTCGATGCGTGGACCGGTATCGCGGTGAGCGACGAATTCGCTTTCCGATTGGCTTGGGGGGCGCTTTTACCGGCTCTTGTCCTCTCGCTCTACCTCAATTTAAAAGGCAATGGGAAAAAGAAGATGAAGTAACGGCTACGAAACGACACCGACTCGTCCCTATTGGAATGACCACGGGAGCTTGACCTTTTGAGCGATCATCGGGAAGAATAAGTGAGATGAAGTTTTTACACGGACTCATGGGACCAATTGCCTTTCTAGCCTGGCTCGTTTCGGCTTGCGGCGACCCTGCCCCCTACCTACGGGCGGTCGACGATGGGTCGGGTGGACGCGTTCTGCAGATCGCTTCCCGCACCTTGGTTTCTCCCCAAAAGAATGGTCCGAGCGTTACTTTGCTCGGGGTTTCGCATTTGGGGGAAGCCTCTTACTACGGGAAAATTCAAAAGAAGCTCGATTCCGCAGACTTGGTTTTATTCGAGGGGGTGGGCTTTGGCGACAAACGTCAAAAAAAGGATGCAGGCAATTCCAACGCGGTATCCGAAATGCAACTCTCCCTGGCCCGTTCAATGGGATTGGTCTTCCAATTGGAAGCCATTCGTTATGACCGGGCTCATTTCCGCAACAGCGATATCTCTTCCGAGGCCTTGATGAGCCGCTTGAAAGGCGGACCGTTGAAAACCGGTCGGGACGGAAAGACCGAAAGCGAAGAAAAATCAAAGGACGGCGCAGAACGGTCGAAGGAATTGATGGAGGCTCTTTCGGGCAATTCTTTCGTTTTGAACTTCCTCGGCAAAGCCCTGAGTTTTCTCGGGAAAGATCCCAAGTTCCGTGCATTGATGAAATTAGCCATCGTGGAAACCTTGGGAGCTATCGAGGGAGACGTGACCCGCTTGGCAAAATCTTCGGGTCCGGATATGGAAAAATTCATGAAAGTTTTGTTGGAGGACCGCAATACGATCGTCTTCCGCGATCTGCGCAAGGTCCTCAAGGGTAAGAATCCGCCAAAATCAATCGTGGTTTTTTACGGGGCCGCCCACATGCCCGACCTCGAAACGCGTTTGGTTGAAAAACTCGGTTTTCAGCCCAAGGGAGACGATTGGTTGGTGGCCTTTGG
>JAURNO010000446.1 GCA_030830145.1 Verrucomicrobiota bacterium | reverse complement strand
TCACGAGAATTCCCACCAACGTCAGTTCGCACTGTACGGAAGCGACCTGGAATCCTGCGGATCCCACGAAGATTGCCTTTACGGCGGCAGTGGGTGGTGGGTTTCAGGTGTATGAGTATAGTTTTTCCTCTAGAAAAAGCAGGGCATTGACCGGAGGAAGGAACCACGGCATGCAACCTTGTTGGGCCAATGACGGTCGTCATTTGTTCTTTACCGAAAGATCCTCCAACGGAAATACTCGCCTGATGATTTTGGATACGGAATTACAAGGGGCAAAACCCGTTGCTCTCCATGGGACTAGTTTTGGGAACTGTTCCCAGGCAAGTTTTCATTATCCACGCTGAGTTACTTATTGCACTACATTTGTAGACTCCCTTTGTCCGTCACAGTTGTATTGTATTTTTTCTCGCTTATCCTCGAACCCATCGCCTAAATGGGCCTTGCTATGGTTTCCAACTACAAAAGCCTTCTTTTCTTACTGCTCTTTACTCCTTGCGTTCTTACTGCAAAAAAGGTGGAGATCGAGCTTCAGTCGGGAGCCTCGGTTTCCGGCGAAGTTCTCAAGAAAACCTCGGAATATTGGGTGGTCGACCTGGGTTTCACGGTGTTGCAAATCCCCGCCAAGGAATGCACTGAAGTCAAGGAAATGAAATCGGGGAAAGTTCTGGGGGCGGCCAAGAAAAGCGATTTGTACCGGACGGACCAACGGCTGAAGAATCGATCACTTCGAGATTTGGTTTCGGACTTGGGCGAATGCGTTGTCATGATACGCACTCCGATCGGGCTCGGTTCGGGCTTTTTGATTCATGAGGACGGTTTCGTTATCACCAATGATCACGTGGTTGCTGGAGAGCGGCAGGTGTCCATCACACAATTTACGCAGAAAGACGGTGAGTTGATCAAGGAGAACTACGATAATGTCAGAATTGTTGCGACCGGTGGTAATGTCGACTTGGCCCTGCTTAAGATCGAGGGTCACTCGAACAAAGTTTTCCCCACTGTCCCCCTTGGTTCTTCCGCTGAGCTTCGCCAAGGAGAACGGGTTTTTGCAATCGGTAGTCCATTGGGGTTGGAAAGAAGTGTTTCCGAGGGGATCGTAAGCTTGCGCAATCGCATCGTTCAGGATCGTTTGCATATTCAAACTACGGCTGAGATCAGCCCGGGGAACTCAGGCGGCCCCCTTTTCAACTATCGGGGGCAGGTCGTTGGCGTGAACAACATGAAAGTAGTCAGTGCCGGTGCCGAAGGATTGGGTTTTTCGATTCCTGTTCGCGAGCTTAAGACTTTTCTCGAAAACCGTGATGCCTTTGCTTTCGATCCCCGTAATCCAAACGCCGGGTATCGATACCTTGCTCCTCCTCGCTAACCCCGTTGTTAAAGAATACTCTTATGAAACCGATCCTAGTCTCCCTCTTTTCATCCTTCTTCCTCTTTGGCTTTTCCGGCCGACTTCTCGCCGAAACCAAATTACTCGATCGGATACCGGGGGACTCTGTTTTGGTTGTTTCGGTAGATGACTGGAGCGATTTCGCTAAAAAAATCGAGGATGGGCCGTTTGGTCATTTTTCAAAAAGCACCGCCTGGAGCAAAATGAACGAATGGATGGAGAATAAGTTTGAAAGTGGATTCGGAGAGAAGGAAGCCGCCGTTGAAGAAATCATTGAGCAAATGAAGGAATGGAAGGATTCCTTTGATGGTGGAATGGCCATGTCCATGGGCGGATTCGATCAAATGGTCGAGAATTTATCGGAAGTGGAATTTAAAGACTTACCTCCCCCGACTGCGGTTTTCCTGTTGGATACGGAGAAGACAGACAAGGATCTTATCAAAACCCTTAGATGGATGAAGAAGGAAATCAAGGGTTCGGATGGACACTTCGGATGGGATCGATCGAAGATTGAAGGGACGGATATTCATTGGATCGGCTCAAAGAAAAGCAAGGACAATGAAAAGGCGGCCGTTTTCATTAAAGAGAAAATCTTCCATCTTATTCTCGGTGGTGAGGAACATGTCCGGGAGGTTCTGCTCTTGGGGTCCGGAGACGCCTCAATTAAGCCAATCTCAGACAACGATCGATACCTTGATCTCTTCGACGAAATCGGGGAAGGTGATGCCCGTCTTTTCATGAATTTCAAGCCCTTGGTTGCCATGATGGAACAGCTTGTCGAAGACCCGAAGCTCGAGCTTCCCGAAAATCCTTTTGGCATAAAAACAGAGGCCTTGATGAATGCCCTGGGATTGGACTCGATGGATTGTTTGGGGGTGCAACTTGACCCGTCAGACGAAAGTTTCTCCCTTTCGAGTGCCTTTTTTGTTTCCAAGTACGATGGTCTTTTTACCCTCATGGAAGACGACGGAAAGAAAGCCAATCTACATGCTTTTGTTCCTACGGGTGTGATGTCGGCCTCTTCGGTCAGGTACGATCTCTCGCAATTATGGCCGAAGATGGAGGGAATGATGAGAGAAATCAGTCCTCAACTTCTCTTGCTCGTGAATTCGCAAATTCAAGCCTTTGAAGATCAAATCGGGGTTCCTTTCAGAAAGAACGTTCTTGGTTCTCTTGGGGACGACCTCGTTTCGTTTTCCCGCTTGAATAAGGATTGGGCTAAAAACGTCGGCCAACTTTTTTCGGACGAGGACGAACTTGATGAACTTGACCTTGATCAGTTGTCCTCCCCCACGAGTGACGTCTATGCCATTTCCCTTCGTGACCCCAAGCTTTTTGATCAAGCCCTGCGGGCAACCATGGACGGAGCGACCAAGGGTGCGGACATGTTTGAGGAAAGGAAGCACAAGGGTACGCTCATCCGTTCGATGCGTGGGCTTGAACAGTCAGGTGTTTCGATTAGTTATGCAGTGACCGGCAAGTGGTTGCTTCTCACAATGGGTGAAGATCAGTTTCTCAATCAGGTGATTGATCGTATGCAATCCGATCAAAAGAGCCTTTGGGATGAGAAGGAAGTCAAAAGCGCATTGAGGGATTTTCCCGATCAACTCTCTCAAGTCGAATACTTCGATCTCGCTCAAGTCATGGAAATGCTCAAGCCCATGATTGGTGAAATGATGGAAGACGAGCTTGAGGACTTGGATTTGAAGCCCCGTGATCTTCCCGATTTTCCATACTTCATGATGGGGTGGGCAAAATACGTCAAACAAGGTTTGGTTTCCCAGTTAACTCTTTTCCCTCGGTCTTCGAAGTGATTTTCCTGCTTAGAGTTTTTGGTTTCGGGGTATTCCTTGTCGGTCTTGCCAATAGCCTGGTTGCGGAACAAACTCCAAAATTCTTGTTATCCGCGCCTCAAGTGATGAAGGCCGGATGGAATGCCCGGATCCTAAGGCATTTTGATTTAAACAAAGATGGTTTGGAGGATTTGGCTTATTACAATTTGGATCGTTCCAGGATCGAGTTTCTTTACCGTACGAAGGATGGCAAGGCCCCGCCACGAGTCAGATCGGCTCAACCGGATCGTTGGGAACCACTTCTTGAAGACGCTCCTTACATAAAGGAATATCTTTTTGTTTCGGAAGAATTGACTG
>JAURNO010000445.1 GCA_030830145.1 Verrucomicrobiota bacterium | reverse complement strand
TTGGCTTAGAGGAGACAACCTGTCCTTGTTCCCGGAACCCAACAGGCCCAAAGTCGAATCACCGGAAATTTGGCTCATTCACTCGAATACGGCTTTCTTGAACGAAACCGATCAAGTGCAAACCTTGAACAGCTTCTCCAACGACGTCGTATACAAACAACCCAGCTCCGCTCATCACTTGAGCCAGCAAATCAGCTTCCAATGGGATGAGCTCGTATCGAGGTGGGAAGATCACTTTAAGAAGCTCAAAAAAGCAGAGGACGAGCACAGCCTCCGAAACGATATTTACTCCCAATCCATTCGAGAACGATTACTTAATCTTCTCACTGGCAAGAAGTCCTACTTGCCCGTAACTCCTAACCAAACATTACGGGCTGCATTCCATCTGATCAACATACAAGGATGGATTCCCAACATTCCCAAAAGAACCGAGACCGACGACCCGTTGGAACTATTAAGCAGAGTCGCAAACAGTTCTGGTTTGATTATGCGGGAATCCTCACTGAAGGGGAATTGGTGGAAAAAAGATTCGGGGACTTTTTTAAGTTTTGGCAAAGATGAAAAAGCCTTCGTTTTATTTTTCAAAAAGGGCAAATACTATAAATGGGATTCCGAAGATGAAACGGTTTCCAAAGTCGACAAATCAGACATAGAGCAATTCGAGCAGGTTGCCATTTATTATTACAAACAGCTTCCCGCACAAGCCCTCACGCTTGTGGACTTGATTCTATTTGAACTGCAGTCCGTTCGATCCGAAATTGGAATGGTGCTTTTTCTGGCAACCATCCTGGGTGCTCTCGTGGCGATTCTCCCCATGCTTTCGGCTTTTGTCGTCAATGTTCTTCTGCCCAGCGGCCTTACCACTCTTTTGGCGGTGGTGTGTGGAGGCTTGGTGGTTTTGGGTCTATTCCAGACCATATTCACTTGGTTCGATACGATGATCATGACTCGTATTAATTACAAGCTTACCTTGGCGTCAAATGCTGCCCTATGGCACCGCGTTCTTAATTTTCCATCCGGTGTGCTCCGTCAATTCGCCGCCGGAGATATCGGCATGAGGATGAACAGCCTCCTTGGCATGCAGGATTTCTTCAGGACCATAGCCCAACGTTTGGTTACGATGTCTTTTCAAATCCTCAGTAGTCTCGGGGTTGTCTTTTGGGTTAATTTCCAGTTGGGTATCGGAATCCTTGGGTTTGGGCTAATCGCATTTGGCTCGGCCATTGCTTTTACTTATTGGCAGATACGAGCCTTCATGGCAGGAGAGAAATCTTTGGGCATCGTAAACAGCTATGTTTTGGAAATCTATTCGGGTATTCACAAGATCAAGGCAGCCGGGGCGGAACCGGAATGCTTGGAACAATGGGCCGAAAGGTACAGCAGGCTCAGACAAAAACTCATTGCAAGTCAACGGGTACGAATTTTACACAGCACTTTCCAAACCACTTGGGTAACCTTGACTACTGCCTTGGTTTATTGGATGATTGTCAGCCTATCGGAAGTGGATCTCGAGCCTGCGATGTTCATTGCCTTCCTTGGTGCCTTTGCCGTTTTCAGCGCCAACCTGAGCAGTCTTTGCTCAATCGTAGTCCAATCGGGAATTCAAATCCCAATGTATAAATTCATCAAACCTTTGATTGAAAATACGCCTGAGTGCAGTGCCGATTTGATGACGCCCGAAAAAATAAACGGTAACCTGAAAGCAGATAGTCTAACTTATTACTACCCGAACCAAAACGACGCAGCAATTCAACAGGTCTCTCTCTTCATAAAAAAAGGGTCTTTCGTCGTAATAGCCGGGGGCTCCGGTTCGGGTAAAAGTACGCTCGGCAAATTACTTTGCGGATTGGACCAACCCAACAGCGGTCATGTCTTTTTGGATGATTATGAGCTTCATGCTCTGGACCCCAAGGTTTTGAGAAACAACATAGCCGTAGTGCCTCAGGACTTCAGGCTCATTGGAGGTACCTTATTCGAAAACATACAAGGTGCCAGCAATGCTTCATTGGAAGAAATAGTAGAAGCAGCCAAGGCCGCTTGCATATGGACGGATATTTCAAATCTTCCTATGAAACTGCATACCCTGACTAGTTCTCAATTCAGTGCGTTCTCAGGGGGGCAAATACAAAGAATAGCAATCGCCAGGGCTTTGGTGCGCAAACCGCGGATCCTCATAATGGACGAGGCTACCAGTGCATTGGACAACCAATTGCAGGACAAAATAATAACCAATGTCAAATCGATGAATTGCACTCTCGTCTTTATTGCTCATCGTTTGAAATTAGCCCGGGACGCCGATCAAATCATAGTATTGGATGGCGGTCAGTGCGTTGAACAAGGTACGCATGCAGAACTTTTGCAGAAAGGCGGGCATTACGCCAATATGTTGAATGCCCTATCATGAATTATTTACGACCATTTTATTATTTTGTTATTCTCTCGATGCATTCTCTCTTTGCTCAAGAAAGGCCGATAAATAATTCGTCTCAGCAAAATGAAGAAAACATTGAGGAAAGATTACGCAATGTAGATGATAAATTGGGGAAACTCCTCAAAAGAATAGATTTGAAACAAAAAGATCAAAACGATTCCATGTCTACACCGGCAAAGATCGAAAACTCAAACGGCACAACGACCTTTCCAAAAAAGATTTCCGGCTCTACCGAATCCGTACCGGGGTCAGATTTATCATCACAGGATTCGAATCAAACCCTAATGAAAGAGGGCTGGAATTTATTCGTCCTAAGAGAATTGGCCTTAAAGCATTCTCCCGATATTCTGTTGAAAAAAACTGAGTTGCGAATCAGCAAAAAGGGTATTCCCATAATCAAGTTCGGAAGAATGCCGACTCTTAAGGCAAAGGTTTCATTCGATGACTACCGAAAGGTTTCTCAATTCGAAACTTATTCCGAACCTAAACCTTACAATACCTTTTCGTATGGTTTGGAAAGCAGATGGGTTTTGTACGATGGGCACAAGAACCGAAAAGAAGTCGATGTTGTCAAAAATGAAGTCAACCAAGCAGAATGGACACTGTATGTAGAAGAACAAAAGGTACTGAAAAATCTTACAAATATTTTTTTCAGTGCCGTGTCAACGCAGACTCAAATGCAGTTCCTGCCTAAAATCGAAGAAATATCAAAGGAAAAGTTGGCCATCTTCGAAAAGAAACTCAAGACGGGTATTGTAGATCGGATATTGTTTAGCGACAGCCTTCGAGACATGGAGAGTATTCGGGCTCAAATTCTAAACAGTGCTCATTCTCTTGAAGTGGCTAAAGCTGAAATTGGCTTTTTGCTCAATGCCGACCCTTCTTTTTGGAATAAGAACAGAGATTTCGTCGTACCGGATGATTTCGAGTTCAAGAATGATTTCAATCCCGAAAATTCGTCGTCCGCCAATTTGGGGCAAGCGGGAATCGATATAGCCCAAAGCAAGTACGAAGAAATCAAGACTGGGTTTTCTCCGGTTCTGGAATTAATTGGAAGCGCTGGGCATCGAAGTAAAAATAAGGTCAGCTTTGAAAAACACGGTCAGGAATTGACTTTGGGCTTGAGCCTAACGGTTCCGATTACTGATCGTTACCTCACCCGAAGAAAACTCGAACAAGCCCGTGAAGAGATCAGGAAATCCGAACTCGAAAAGGTACGTCTCGTAACAAGACAGACCAATTCATTCAGCTCGGAAAAACTAAGATTGAGCCAAGCTGCGAGAAGCTTGGACTTTCAATATGAAATGCTCGAATTGCAGAAGAAAAGGCTTGCCGACATCAGGGCCGCTTGGCCTTTGGGCATTTACGACAAATCGGACGTTTTGATGGAAGAGGAGAAGTTGCTTAAAAGAGAAATGTACGTCGAACTCACCCGTCTCAACCTAGTCAAACAAAAATACCAACTGGATTTAATCGAATAAGACCACGCGCACAGGGAAACGAAAATGAGAAAAGTACTACATATATTGGGTGATTTTAACGACCAGGACATCGAGTGGTTGATTGACATAGGGATCAAAAAGACCATTCAGGCGAATGATTTTCTTATTCAGGCGAATACTCAGCTTCAAGATATCTATTTGGTATTGGGAGGCAGGTTCGATATTGATTTACCCGATGGAACCTCCCTTGCAAAAATCAAAAATGGTGAGATTCTGGGCGAAATGTCCTTCATCGAAGAAGAGCCGCCGATGGTAAACGTGAAAGCGACTGAACCGGCCATTGTCATATCTATTAGTCACGAGGCACTCACTGACCGCTTCCTAGAAGTACCTGGCTTCGAAGGAAGGTTTTACAAGGCCATGAGCCTCTTTTTGTCGTCAAGGTTGCGGGGCATAGCATCAAAGATTTCCTACGAAAACACCGAAGTCAAAACCAAAAAGGAATTCGAACACGACATCGATAGCGCGACTTTAAACAGGATTCAGATTGCCGGAGAAAGATTCAGTCGGTTGCTTAATCACTTTAGTTAAAAAAGCATAGATGCACTCTAGCCGAAAACCTGATGAACGCCCCCACCGCCCACATTTGGTCAATGGGAAACCCCGTGCGGCACGGCGATTGGCGATAAGCAGGGTGCCAAGAAACGCCGACAGGGTCACATTAAAGTCATAAATAGAATTCTATTGAGAGTAGTACCGAATTTATTCAATTGAACCATACGCGAACTCTCTCTTGAAGTCCCCCCTCGCCATTCAGATAGTGAATCCGTGAGGTTTGTGATGCCGAAGTCTATCTTTGGTCACTGAACGGTTGAAGTTCGACAGAACTCTCCTCCACAAATCACGGGTGTGTCGTCGAGCACCGTCGAGCATTCGAGTTAATCAGAAATCCGGCAATCGGTAGATCCAGGAGAAAGTTTCTTCGAAAGTAGAATATCCAAGCTTTATGTGAATTTTCAATGGATGGAACTTTTCTCTTTTGCTGTTGATTTACGAGTCGTTTCTGTCATGCTTACTCATTTATTCGCCTTTTGGTAGCAAGGGTTTCGGTCCATTATCATATGAGCGTTCTAGGATAATCAGAAAAAATAGTACAATGGAAATATATGTGGGTAATCTCCCTTGGTCGGTCAGTGATCAGGAATTAGCGGATGCGTTTGGCGCATACGGAAACGTAGAAAAGGCTTCGATCATTTCAGATCGTGATTCAGGACGCTCCAAAGGATTTGGTTTCGTAACCATGAACGATGCGGATGAAGCAAACAAAGCAATTGAGGCAATGAATGGCTCTGACATGGGCGGACGGAACCTCAAGGTCAACGAAGCCCGACCTCGCGAAGAGCGACCACCTCGCAAAGACAATTGGTAAGAACTTTACAATTCATTTTTAAACTCAAAATACAATGGAAATATATGTGGGTAATCTCCCTTGGTCGGTCAGTGACCAGGAATTAGCGGATGCGTTTGGCGCATACGGAAACGTAGAAAAGGCTTCGATCATCTCAGATCGCCATTCTGGTCGCTCAAAGGGCTTCGGCTTCGTAACCATGAATGACGACGATGAAGCGAACAAGGCGATCGAAGCAATGAATGGTACTGACATGGGCGGACGGAACCTCAAGGTTAACGAAGCGAAACCTCGTGAAGATCGCCCACCGAGGCAATCTGATTGGTAAGCATTCCATTCTCATTCACTTTCAAAAGTCCGCCAAGTGGCGGACTTTTTTTTGGTTTGTTTAGATGAATCAGCATCTTCTTGTTTGATTCGTGTTGAAAATTCCTTCAGGACAACAGGATGAATAATACCGAAACAACCACCTTCCTGGAGAGTGTAGACCTTTGCTTCAACAAAGCTGCAGATGCATTAAAATTACCCAAGGGCTTGGCACGACAAATTCGTACTTGCAACGCAATATGCGAAATGAAATTCGGGGTTGAATTAGAGGGTGGATATGAAATCTTTACAGGTTGGCGGGCAACCCACAGCGAACACGCATTGCCCGCCAAGGGCGGACTTCGTTATGCCCCCTTTGTCGATCAGCAGGAGGTAGAAGCCCTCGCCGCCTTGATGACCTACAAATGCGCAATCGTAAACGTTCCTTACGCCGGCTCGAAAGGAGCACTCAAGATCAACCCCAAGAAGTACAGCATTGACGAACTTGAGCACATTACACGACGTTTCGCCCAAGAGTTGGACAAAAGAGGCTTGCTTGGTCCCGGACTCAATGTCCCTGCCCCCGATATGGGAACGGGACAAAGGATGATGTCATGGATTGCCGACGAGTATCAACAACTCCATCCATCCGACATCAACGCCCGGGGATGCGTTACGGGCAAACCCGTACATTTCGGTGGGGTTGCCGGACGAATTGAAGCAACTGGTCGGGGTGTTCAATATGGCCTTCAAGAGTTGTTCAGAAATGCCGACGACCTCGCCTTGGCAAAGCTAAGCGGAACATTGGAAGGCAAGAAAATCATCGTCCAAGGCCTCGGTAACGTGGGGTATCATGCCTGCAAATTTCTTCAGGAAGAAGACGGCGCCAATATCATTGCTATTTTGGAGAGAGACGGTGCCATACTCAATGAAAATGGACTCAATGTTGAAGATGTATCCAATTATAAGAAGGAACATGGGAAAGTAGAAGGCTTTCCGGAAGCTCAATTTTTTAAGAATGGTAAACAATTATTGGAACATCCCTGCGACATACTAATTCCAGCCGCCATGGAGGGTGTCATAGATCATTTGAATGCCGAGCGCATTCAGGCCAAAGTAATTGCCGAAGCAGCCAATGGTCCTTTGACCTATGAGGCAGATCGGATTCTTTGCGACAAAGGAACTTTCATTATTCCAGATGCCTATCTGAACGCTGGTGGGGTTACGGTATCCTACTTTGAGTGGCTCAAAAACCTCTCTCACGTCCGCTTTGGGCGAATGGATAGGCGACTCGCAGAGACCCAAGGCCAAAAAATCATCGATGCCATTGAGCGTGGCATAGGCAAGGAATTGGACGATCAGTCGAGAAAAGAGCTCCTGACCGGACCAGATGAAATCAGCCTCGTGCGCTCCGGTCTCGAAGATACCATGCGTGAGTCATATGGTGAAATCAAGGAGCAGTTTCTCGGCAACGAAAAAATTACGGACAGAAGGATGGCGGCTTATGCCCTAGCGATAAGAAAAATCGCTGACATCTACGAAAGTATGCATTTGTAACGGTGGATAGAAATGCCTGAACGAGAATACCCAGACGCATCGCCCTTGGAAATCGACGAGGCGATGGAGGGTGCCTGGTCGTGCTTTTCGTCCTTCCGAAAACGATCAGGAAAGGACCGAGCTTCCTTTCTTCGTGCCATTGCAGAACTCTTGAAAGAAAGGATAGATAAGTTAGTCCTACTCGCTGAGTCTGAAACTTCATTGGGGTACGATCGTCTTCATTTTGAACTCAAAAGAACTATTTCCGAGCTCGAATTGTTTGCTGACTTAGCCGAATTTGGGGAGTGGAAGGATGAGGTGAAGGAGCAAGCGGACCCCGCACGCCAACCACTTCCGAAACCCGGAATGAAAACCACCAACATACCCGTTGGTCCAGTCGTTGTAATCGGAGCATGCAATTTTCCTTTTGCCATATCCGTCGTCGGTACCGATACGGCATCCGCTCTGGCGGTCGGTTGCCCAGTCGTGGTCAAAGCGCACCCCGAGCATTCAAGAACCTGCCAAAATCTGGCCGATTTGGTCGAAACAGCTTCAAGAGAAACAAGGATGCCGGAAAATGTGTTCCAACTGGTTCATGGGATAGAACACTCCGTCACCCGTGCCCTGATCGAGCATCCACGAACTACATGTGTCGCATTCACTGGTTCGCTCAAGGGAGGACAAACTCTTCATCAACTTGCCAGTCTGCGCAAGTCCCCCATCCCCTTCCATGCTGAAATGGGAAGTTTGAACCCCGTGTTCGTGCTGCCTCAGGCATTGAAGGAATTTGGCGAGGAAATAGCCAAAGGCTTTGTCGCGGCGGTCAATTTATTTGTCGGGCAAATGTGCACAAAACCTGGCTTGCTGATCCTGATCGAATCTCCCGCAGTGGAATCCTTCCTCGAAAGGATAAAGGAAGCAGTCGGCCAAATAAAAAGTGCCAAAATGCTCAACCAATCGGTTTTCAAAAACTATCATTCCATTACCTCCGAACTCTCTTCATCGCTGGACTTGGTTGCATCGAACCATAAGCAAGTGGAAGAAAACGAATGGCAGGCGTCTTGTCGCATTTTCGAAATCAAGGCTCCGGATTTCATAGAAAACAAGGGGCTCCGAACGGAAGCTTTCGGACCCGCCTCAATCATCGTACGGTGTAAGAATGAAAATCAAATGATCGAAATCGCACGATCCATGGAAGGCAGTCTGACCGGTACGATTCATGCCCATTACGACGATATTAAATTGGTGACACGGCTCTTACCCATTAT
>JAURNO010000444.1 GCA_030830145.1 Verrucomicrobiota bacterium | reverse complement strand
ATGGCGGGAAGAATCAATATGTAAACTTCGGGATGACCAAAAATCCAAAACAGATGCTGCCAAAGGTGTGGCTTTCCGCCCTCCTGGAAATCGAAAAAGTTGGTGCCGTAGGTACGGTCGAACATCAGTTCGGCCAAGGCTATTGTGATTGCTGGAAAAGCGAGGATGATAAGGAAACTTACAATGAGCGTCATCCAAGTGAAAACCGGAAGTCTCATCATCGTCATGCCGGGAGCCCGCATGTTGATAATGGTCGTGATAAAATTAAAAGACGCCAACAAAGACGCGATTCCAAGTATCTGAAGTGAGAACACCCAAAAGTCGGGGCCCATGTCATTGACGACTTCGGCGAAACGATTGTCGGTAAGTGGGGCGTAACCAAACCATCCGATAGCAGGCGATCCACCGACGAAAAACCAACTGAGGTTAAGCGTGATACCTCCCGCAATGAAACACCAAAGACTAAGAGTGTTCATTCTGGGGAACGCCACATCGCGAGCCCCGATTTGGAGAGGCATGATGAAATTGAAAAAGGCGGCGCTCAAGGGCATGATGACAAGGAAAACCATCGTCGTTCCGTGCATCGTGAACATTTGGTTATACTCACGGTTGTTGAGGATCTCCATGTTGTGGTTCCACAGTTGGGAACGTATAAGCAAAGCTTCGAGTCCCCCGACAAGGAGAAAGAAGAGAGCCGCAAGACCGTACATGAGACCGATTTTCTTATGATCTATGGTAGTGAGCCAATCGATAATCCCCGATGTGTGTTGTCCAGGCCTGGGGAAAACCTTATTTTGTAACTTAGTTTCAGTCTCGGGTGCGACGTATTTGACGGATTCGGTAGCCATGACGTAATGGGTTTGCTGTATTTTTTTAAAACCTGAGGTTAGCGCTGCTCGAGCAAATAGGTAACCAGTTGGTTGACTTTAATTTCTTTAATGGTGTTTTGCTCCTCTTTCTCTTTCTTCTTGTTTGGAGGATCGGTCTTGTAAATAGTTTGAGGTTTAAATGATCTCACGCCGTGCGTTTCGTCTACGCCCTCTCCGTTCCACATGAGGTTACCCATTTTGACGGATTCCGAGTTTTGAAGCCATTCGACCAAACTGGGTCGGTCGTTTCTCATCCATCCTGCAGCGAGTGAGGTACGAAGTCCGAAAAGCGTGAGATTTGGTCCTTTGGATCCGATACCCGTACGGTTGAGAGCATGGCATTGTCCGCACTGGGATAGTCCAAAAAGTGATTTCCCGATCTCGTAATCGTTGGAGTGTACTTTTTCCCAGGATCCGGATGAGAAACTTGGCTCGTCACCTTTGCTCACTTTAGTAAGGGCACGATACTCTCTAGTGGAATTTTCGTCGATCAAAGTGGGGTCTTTGGAAATCACGATGCTTCCTTTTTCGTATTCCTTCTCGGCATCCCACTTAGGGATTTTGAAATTGGGGTTTTGGGCAACCTGCATGCGTTCCACCCATTTTTCAAAATCAGCGTCGGTTTGAGCGAGACCCCGGAAAGACATGTAGGCGTGAGAGTTGCCGCAGTATTCCGCGCATTGGCCGTAGAATAGACCTCCAACCGGTTCGAAAGTTGCATTGAATTCTTGTTTGGCAAAGACCATGTCCCTCATTTTCCCGTCATAGACCGAGGGCATGGCAGTCGCGACATCCTCTTTGTAAGGGTTTCCGTCAAGGTCGGTGCGGGAAAGTATTTTCTCTTGATCGGCGATGAACCACATGAAGTTTTCGTGACCAGGCATCGCATCCATTTTTCCAGCTAATTTGGGAAGCCAGAAACTGTGAATGACATCTTCGGATTTAAGAATGATACGAATAGCCTTCGTGACCGGGAAAACGAGTTCGTTCGCAGTGACAATTCCAAACTGAGGGTATTCAAAAATCCAAAAGAACCTTTTACCGGTAACGTTTACGGTGATGGCACCCTCTATTTGATCGCGGTCCAAATTCAACTTCTTGAGAGTAGCTTCGTCATTGGCATCGGGAACTTTGTTCATGAGAACGACTCCCTGGAGAGTTGGGACGGCTAGGATCACGAGAATGACGGTGGAAGCAATAATGAGAAACATTTCGATTTTTGAGTTTCCGTGAGTTTGTGAAGGAACTTCCATTGCTTCTTGTTCGTTTTTGGCACGATATCTCCAGAGAACATATAAGAGACACCCACCGACGGCACAGAACAAGAAGATGGTTATCCAAACCGAAAGCATGAATATGTCGTACTGATTCTGAGCAACGAGACCTTTGGGGTCCAAGGCGGACTGTTTGTGGTCGATCCGCGAACAACCACTCAAGAGAAAGAACGCGAGCGAAAGCAACAGACTTAGGCGAGATTGAATTTTATGAGTCATGATTGATAACATGTGAAATCTTGAAATTTTACAGGTAGCGGTCGATCACCAATGCTGCGAGAAGAAGGGGCAAATAAATGATCGAGGCGATAAAAAGCCGTTTGGCTGCTCGATCCCGATCTTTCCCGAACGCAAAATCCAACGCTCGCAACATGATGAAAAAAGTCAGAAGGATTGCACTGACGAGATAAAAGTCGCTCGGGACTTTATAACCCTCACCCAAATCGAAAAAATAAGGAGCAAAAACGAAAAAGTTGAGAACGAGGGTGTAGATGAGACTTTTCCGGCCAAGTACGGCTCCACTGCTGTCACCAAAATCATGAAGTTGAAAGCCTCCCCGTTCGTAATCGTCACGAAAATTCCAGGCAATGGCCATAAAATGAGGAAGTTGCCATGCGAAAAGGATACCAAAAAGAATCCACCCGTACAAAGTCGGTGAATTAGCTGCCGCCACCCAACCGATGAGAGGGGGAAGGGCACCGGAAACCGCACCGATTTCGATAGCCAAGGGTGATTTTTTCTTGAGCGGAGTGTAAAGACCCAAGTAGACGACGAGGGTCAGGAAAGTGAGTCCGACTGCCCATGCATTGGTGCCTGCCCAAAGGATGCCTAGGCCTACGAAGGAAAGAAAAATGCCGAATAAAAGAGCAAATTGCGGACTAACCTGATTGGCGGGGATCGGACGATTAGCTGTTCTTGGCATTAACGCATCTTCTTTTCGCTCCATCCATTGATTCAGTGCGGCCGCACCTGCGGCTGACAAAGCGGTACCGAGTGTGAGTGAAACAAAAAGGCTGATGTTGTTTACCAGAGGATCATGAACAAGATACCCGAGCGAAGCGGTAAAAACCGACAGGAGACTGAGTCGAGGTTTGGTTAACTCATAAACGCCATGAAAGGAGATACCATGCTCGTTTTGAAGGGGCGTGGCATCGGTCTTGGCGGTTATGTTTTTTACGGTATTCACAAGGGTATGAAATCAAACATTAAAATGGATTTAAAGCAGGATGCAAGCAAGGTGAATGGATTCTTATATGAGATTGATAGCTGAACTAATAGTACGATGCAGGGGCATTAACGTGTTTTTGATGTCAAAACTAGAGGTATTCATTTGGAAAAGCTATACGAAAGCACCGAAATATTAAAAGATAAGCCTAGACTTCCGTCCGATGAAATTCGTCGGTACAAATTGAAGGGGCGGCAAAGAAGCAT
>JAURNO010000443.1 GCA_030830145.1 Verrucomicrobiota bacterium | reverse complement strand
GCTGTCATCCGTTATCATCACGTGGAAAAGAGAGCCCTGAGAGTAGGTGTCGAGTCCGCTAATTTAAATCACCTGATCGATATCGTATATTTGGCCAATATTTTAACGAATCGGTTGGAAAATGGAAACAGTGGTCATTCGGTTACAAAGGCTCCTTCCTCCTTATTTCTTGAATCCCTCGGAATGGAAGAGCACAACCTCCTTGAGATAGAACACGAGATATTGATGAAGTACGAAGAGAGTGTCTCTTTTCTCGCCAGTATCTAGGTTTTTGATTTTTGAATCCTTTTGAACTTGAGCTAAACCTCAAAAGCACAGATTCGTTGTTCTAGTCGGAGAATTTCTCCGATTGCCAAGAACTATGAATCATCGCTTTAGAGAACTCTTTCCCCACTTTCCATTTTCATTCCTTTCGCTCTTGATGGGTTCGTGTCTCTTGGGCAAACCTCCAAACATACTTTTCATTGCAATTGATGATCTGAGACCCGAGTTGGGCTGCTACGGGTCGTCGATCGCCAAGTCTCCGAACTTGGACAAGCTTGCCAGGGAAGGCATGCGTTTTGACCGGGCCTATTGCCAGCAGTCCATTTGCAGTCCTTCTCGGGCGAGTCTGATGACGGGTGCACGCCCCGATCAAATTGGAGTGATCGAAAACACGGCTTACTTCCGAGAACTTAACCCTGACATCGTAACCTTGCCCCAGCACTTCATCAAGCATGGGTACGAGGCGGTCTATTGCGGCAAAATTTATCATGCTCGAATGACGGACGATGAGCATTCTTGGAGTCGAAAACCCGCCTACGCTCGTTGTCCGGTGAAGATGAAGAGATTGCCTGGTGGCTATGCCTTGCCCGAGAACCAGAAACTTTGGGCATCGAACAAAGAAAAGATGCTGGCTAAGTATGGCAAGGCAGGCTCGGGAGGGCTTGTTCATGGCCCGGCTTACGAGTCGGCGGACGTTCCCGACCATGCCTATGCCGATGGGATTAGCACCAGGCTCGCCATCGCCACCCTGCAGGATCATAGGGAGAAGAAACCCAATCAACCTCTTTTTCTTGCTCTAGGTTTCCAAAAGCCACATCTCGATTTCGTCGCTCCGAAAAAATATTGGGATCTGTATGATCGTGAAAAAATCAAATTGGCTAAGCACACCAAGAGCCCGAAGGGTGGGGCGGCTACGGGGTTGCATGCTTCCTTCGAGTTGCGCACCCGCCATGGTATTCCCAAGAAGGGACCTATCGGCCCTGAACTGGCCAAGACCCTCCTGCATGGATATTATGCCTGCGTCAGTTACGTCGATGCCCAAATCGGAATGATGCTCGAGGCTCTCGACAAGGCGGGTATCCGGGACGATACCGTGATCGTGGTTTGGGGCGATCATGGTTGGCATTTGGGGGACATGGGCATCTGGGGAAAAGCGACCAATTACGAAATAGCCACCCGTGTACCTTTGATCGTTTGGACTCCCGAAATGAAAGCCCGCGGCAAATCCACCAATGCCTTGGTCGAACTGATCGATCTTTATCCAACCTTGTGTGAACTAGCCGATTTGCCCTGTCCCGCCCACTTGGCTGGAAAAAGTTTCGTGCCGCTTCTTGATGAACCGGAAAGAAAATGGAAGAAGTATGCTCTGAGCCAATTTCCCAATCCTGCCCTCCGGGAGTGGGCGGCCAACCCACTTTCTGCCGGGATGCGCCAGACGTTTTTCGGACCTTTGATCAAGGAGGTCGAAAGTAAGATTATAAAGCAGCAAGGCAATTCTTGGGACCGCGAACTCTTTGAGAATCATCTGATGGGCTATTCGCTCCGCACGCAATCCCATCGCCTCGTGGCCTGGCTTGATTATCGGGACTTGGACCTCAACCCCGTCTTCCTCGAACTGTACGATCAAAAGAACGATCCCAGCGAGACGAAAAACGCCGCGTCCCTAAACCCGGGCAAGACCGAGGCTTTGCTAAGGCAGTTGAAACGGGAGTTGGCCCGGACACCCCCTAGGCCCGCCAAATGAAGCACTTGCTTCTGGTGCTTGTGGGCTTTGCCCTTGTTGGGGGATCCGTGTCCTTTTCAGCGAGTCGGCCGAATATAGTTCTCATCATGGCCGATGACATGGGGTATTCGGATTTGGGTTGCTATGGTGGAGAGATCAAGACGCCCAATTTGGATCGCTTGGCCAAGAACGGAATTCGTTACACCCAAGCTTACAACACCTCGAAGTGCTGGACCACGCGAATCAGTCTGCTTACCGGGGTTTATCACCATCGAAGCGATCGGGACTTCCGGAATACGGCTCTTGTCGGTGAAATCCTCAAGCCAGCCGGTTATCGAACCTGGTGGTCGGGCAAGCACCATGCGTCTTTCAATCCATACGACCGGGGATTCGATCATTTTTCGGGGTTTTTGGGAGGCGCGATTAATTTTTGGAATCCCGGTGACAAGGCAAGATCGGGTGAGCATGTCCCAGGTTGGGGTGCGGTATACACTTGGGCCTTTGATGACAAACTGGTGAAGCCCTATCTTCCCCCCAAGGACTTTTTTGCGACTGATGCCTTCACCGATTGGAGCCTTGAATGGTTGGAGGAGAAAAAAGGCAGTGTTGATCCCTTCTTTCTTTTCTTGGCATACAACGCGCCGCACTGGCCGCTCCATGCTCATCCCGAGGATATCGTCAAGTACGACGGTTTCTATGACAAAGGATACGAGGCCATCCGTAAGGCCAGGTACTTACGACAGATTGAGATGGGTTTGTTCCAAGAAGGCGTAGCGCAACTGAGCGAACCCGAGCACACTCCTTGGTCCGCTCTGGCGGAAAAAGAAAAAAAGAGTGAAGCTCTGCGTATGCAGATTCATGCGGCGATGGTGGACAGAATGGATCGAAACATAGGTCGCCTGACCTCCAAGCTTCGCGAAATCGGGCAAATGGAAAACACCTTGATTCTCTTTCTGGTCGATAACGGGGCAAGCCATGAGAAGCCGTCGAGGGGAGTTAAGAACCCAAGTGCCCAATGGGGAAGCGTCGGTTCTTTTGAGGCGATTGGGCAATCTTGGGCGAACGTCACCAACAGTCCTTTGCGCAAATGGAAGGTTCAGGGATTGGAAGGAGGCATCTGTACCCCCATGATCGCTCATTGGCCGGATGGGATCAAGTTGCCCCAAAATTCGATTTGTCGCGAACCTTGTCACCTCATAGATTTCGTGCCTACCTTTATGGAACTTGCCGGTGAAAAGGCTCGGTATCCTAAAAACCTTCCTCCTTTGGACGGCATCAGCCTTACCCCAACTTTTGCCGGCAAAAAGATTGAGCGTGAAAAGCCCCTTTTCTTTCAATACGGGGGTTGGCAAGTCCTCCGCGAAGGCTCCTGGAAACTCGTTCAAAAAAAGAACGACCCTTGGCAGCTGTACGAATTGAGCAAGGATCGTACGGAAACAAGAAACCTTGCGTCCAAGTTTCCCGAACGGGTGCTGCAAATGAAGACACGCTGGGAAGAGTTGGCCCGGGAGGTTGGTCTTACAATGAAACCTCAAAAGAGTAACAAGAAACCTGGGAAAAAAAATAGCCTGAAATGAGAAGCGTGGAAATCACTTACCCGAGCATTCCTATGAAACTCATCGTCACTATCCTTGCGTTACTGTCTTTGCTTGGTCCGCTTTGCTTTGGTCAGTCGATTCAACCAACCCACCGAAATTTGCGCTACAGCAAGGAGTTTGACCGCAGTGTGTTGGACTTGTGGACGGTTCAGGGTAAAAAGCCCGCTCCGTTGGTCGTCTACTTCCATGGGGGTGGGTTCAGGACTGGTGACAAGGCCTTCTTTTCCCGTAGTTCCATGCTGCGCAAATATCATCCCCAGGGAGTTGCCTTCGCGAGCGTCAATTATCCCTTCCTCGTTCATGTAGAAAAAGACTACCTCAAGATCATGAATCATTGCGCCGAGGCAATCCGTTTCCTCAAGGAAAATTCCGCGAATTACAACCTCGATCCAAAGAGAATCTCGGTATCGGGTGGCTCCGCAGGGGCCATCATCACTTGCCATGTAGGGCACGCCCATGATTTGGGAATCCGTTCTCTCTTTCCAATCCAGCAACCCATGGGCACCCCTCTGCTGACCATCCCATACTTGCGAAAGGGAGGTCCTCCAATATTTGTATACAATCGTTCGGACCGAAACGATCGAGTACATCACCCCGATAACGCTCTTTTCGTGAAAAAGAAATGCGAATTGCTTGGTGTCGAATGTATTGTTTACGGAGTCAAGGGTTCGGGTCTTCCTGTTTTGCCTGCGGACCAAGACATCCAGGAGTTGGCTATGAAATTTTTCCGGGATTCTTGGAGAAAAAAATAACTAGCGAATCCGGTTCAATGGTGTTTTTTAATTTGAGTCTTAGATAAAGGTATTCTAGTAACTTCAAATTTTATTATAAAAGCCACAAAAGCATGATTAAAGAGGAAGTTACCTACGAACAGATCGTAGAAGGCCTCGGAGAAAAACTCCCGAGTCTGCCTCAGATTCTTGATGACTTGGTGAAAACTCTGGGAAACCTGAACATAACCTTGGACGAGATAGAAGAACAGATTCGAATAGACCAATCCATTAGTTTCGAGATTCTCAAAGTGGTCAACAAGGGAGAATTTCTCGAACCCGAAGAGAAAAGGATAACTTCCATTAGTGATGCGATCCATAAGCTTGGTTTTGAGAACATCCAAAAGATCATTATGAACGTAATGGTCTTTCCTTTCTTTTCGGACACTAAGTTCCCCCCGTTTTTCAAGGTGGAATCCCTTTGGAAGCATTGCGTCGGCGTGGCTCTTGGTTCTCACGTCATCAGTGACTTTTTGGAGTATGGCGACAACGACCGGGCTTATGCCTGTGGTTTGCTTCACGATATCGGCAAAGTAGCCAAAATTAATTTCGATGCCAAGAGTTTCAGCAAAGAACTCTTGTCCGCGAAAAGGAAAAAGATGACCATTTACGAAATGGAAATCGTCAGGAAATTGCTGCGGCACGATATTCTCGGTAATCTCATCGCCAATCAATGGGCAATGCCCAATGAATTATGTCAGACCATTCGGTGGCATCATACTGAATCACGAGAGGATAGAGGTGAACTGGAAGACCCGGAAGTCCATCTCCTCGTGGATATTGTTTGTTTGGCAAACTCGTTCGTCCACAAGATGGAGTTCGGAAGTAGTGGTCATTCGTTTTATCGTCCGCCGAGTCAGAAATTCCTCAAGACCATGGGACTTAAAGAAACGAATTTGGTGGAACTGGAAGAGGCCATCAGGATTGATTGGGATACCAAGTTTTCGTACTTGTCTATTATTAAATAAGATTCCCCATTCTGTTCCATCAAGGTACTAGGGCATTGGATTAAAATTTCCTTACATCTGAATTTTGTTTCTTTTTAGGGTTGGAGTGGTTGGGGGTTGGAGTGATTTCTTCTTTAAGTTAAATTTCGCACGAAGCACTAGATCCTACAGAATGAGTGCAGCAGTCCTCTTTCGATTCGAATGAATACCGAACCCGTAAAACTGAACAATGATTGATCGACGATCCTTTATCAACTGCAGTGCAACATGTGCGACGTCATTGGTTGCCGCTTCCTCCGCTAAAGCAAAAGAGCCCGAGACCGGCGTATCTTCGGTAAACGGGTATGATTATCGCCGCCCCAAGTTCAGGAGCGGTGCCCGCCTCCTTTTTCAAGGTGACTCGATCACCGATATGAAATGGGGAAGGAACCAAAAGGATCGCAATCACTATTTGGGGCATAGTTACGTTTACCTGATAGCGGCCCGATTGGGAGTCGACATGCCGGAAGCTGGATTGGACTTTTACAACCGTGGCATGAGCGGTCACAAAGTCAGTGACCTGAAGGCCCGATGGCAAAAGGATGCGATCGATATGAAACCGGACTGGTTGAGTATCTTAGTTGGCGTGAACGATGTCAGTCGTGGTCAACGAAGTACCTTGGACTTCCAGAAATGGGAAGAGGATTACCGCTTCATTGTCGATCGTAGCCGGAAGGTAAATCCGAACCTGCGCATTGTGTTAATGGATCCATTCGTTTTGCGGATG
>JAURNO010000442.1 GCA_030830145.1 Verrucomicrobiota bacterium | reverse complement strand
TGCCTCCGCTCTCAATAAATTGGGCCTTACTACGAGGGAAATGACTTCGATTCTGCAATCCATAAAAAATGCCGGAGCTCTTCAGGCAGAGCTTATCATTAACTGATCTCAAGATGGAAACAGAAGGTATAGCAAAGCAATATGTAGGTATGGATTCCTCCATGCTCATGGAGATGGCTCATTCGAAGCACGTCTCCGAAAAGCAGAAGACGGCCGCAGTTAGCCAACAGTTTGAATCCGTCCTAGTAAAGCAATTCCTCAAGGAAGCGCTCAAGCCTATGTTCAAAGGGGTATTCAACGAAGATGGTAATGCCCATCGGATGTATCGCCATTTCTTTACCGACGCCATTTCCGAAAGTATAGCCAGTGGTGGCGGATTTGGAGTTTCTACTCTTCTGCAACAGCAATTAGCTCAGCCGAATACTCCACCCTCCAGCGTTGAGTCGGACTCCGTTGGTTTCACACCTGCCAAGAAGTAGAAGACATCATGGTACAAGTTGCTCAGATTCCTAACGTCAATCCATCCTTTGAGTGGGAGGATTTGCTCGGCCTTCTCCGTGATGAACTTCAGGAGTATGGTGGTTTGGTTGGTTTGCTTAATGCCCAACAGCAAAGCATTCTCAACCGTCGTCCGAACAGTCTGCTTGAGATCAATCAGTCCGTTCAGACGCAAATGGAAGCGAGTCAGATGCTTCAACGTCGCCGCCAGGGATTCGTCTCATCTTTAGCCTCCTCTTATGGAGAGCCAGGTGAATCTACTCTCAGCGAATTAGTTCCTCATTTTCCTGATGTTACCCAACCCATGTTTCAAAGCATCATTGATGAAATCAACAATCTTATTTCCAAGATTCGCAGGAAGATCGAGCAAAACCAAAAACTCCTAGTCCGTTTGACGGAAGTTACCGATCAAATTCTTATGGTTTCCGACCCAACCGGTCACTCTAAGACTTATAACAAGAGCGGTGACCTTTCAAATCTTTCTTCAGACGGTCGTTCCACTCTCAACGAATCCGCCTAGTTAACTAAAAAAACCGTGTCACTTTTCGGAGAAATATCCAAAAACAGCGAAGCCCTTCGTTACCATGCGAGGACAGCCGAAGTTGCTGGCCAAAACTTGGCGCATGTCAATGACGAAAAATACGCTCGTCAACGCGTCCTGGCCAGGGAAGGGGTCATGCATAAGTCATTTGGCGGGTTGCTTACCTCGGGATTGGAAGCAGGTGGCGTAGATCATGCCCGCAACGAGTTTCTTGATGCCAGGGTGATCAGTGAGGTCGGGGAGGGGAAGTCCCTGGCCGCTCAAAAGGAAATATTGGAACTACTGCAGGTTGCTCTTGGTGAAGAGATAACCCGACAGGGCGTAAATGTGGGGTTGGACGATTTGCACGAGAGTGATCTGGCGCCTGGAAGCTTGACGAGGGCACTCAATGATTTCTTCAATACGATGGAGGAATTGTCCGCTTCTCCCTTCGAGCCTGCCATTAAGCAAGAGCTTTATCACAAAATCCAAACTCTTACGAAACGATTCAACGAAGCAGGGCAAAGCCTTGAGCAAATCGAATCCGAGTTAACTGCTACGATCGAGCGGTCCGTTGACGAAGTTAATCGTATTTTGGGGCAAATTCACGAAGCCAATCTACAGGTTCGCCGTTTTGAGCTTTTGGATCAAGGGAAAGCTGTTTCTTACAGGGACGAAAGGCAAGCCCTTCTCGAGAGTTTGGCCGGTTACGTCAACTTTACGGCCAAGGAGGAAGTAAACGATCAAAATAAGCCAACCGGTTTCCTCAACTTGTTCGTGGATGGAAAGAACGGCAGTCCTGCTGCCTCTCATGCAATCTTGGATAACAACGGGGTGATCGGTTTTACTAATGATTGGGGGCAAGAGTTTAATTTGGCTGCCCCGGTTGACCCCTTGGGTTCCACTGCTAGAGTTCGTGCCAAAATTGGTTCGGATGGAAAGCTAGGTCGATTTGAAGTTTTAGATGGAGGTTCAAGATATAATGACTCTGAGAAATCTCTTCTTTTTACCTTGCTTCCACCGAAGACCAAAGAAGCAGCGGGTGCTCAAGCCAATGTAGCGGCACCTGCTCAACAGCAAAATGCCGCTGCTGCAGCAGCAGGATTGCAAGCTGATCCGACTCTTCAGGCTGGTCAACCAGTGGATGACCAGATTACCAATAATACTGCCGATAACTTTCCTGCTGCCGCTGGAGCTAATGCGGTTGATGGAGCGGCAGTCGTTCTTCAAGCGTCAGAGGCCAGGCAGGTTGGAGAAGTTTTCTACGAAGGGGCCAACTATTATCAGGCTCTTACTACTACGATTAAAGATGACCTGCTTGCCGATGAGAGTAAGTTCATGGTCATTTCCGAACCGCTTCCCAATGGTCTTTTTTCCGAAACAAAGAGAAGCTTTTCAGATATCGAATCGGTCGCCAAAGGTGAGCAGATTTATTACGAGGGTAAACTTTATCAGGCGACTGCGGATATCGGGCCGACCAATGTTGAGACTGGGGTTGTTGATGCGGAGACTAACAGCTCGGCGACATCCCGGGGATATGCCTATGGCGAAGTGTTCAAATTCGACGGAAATTTTTATCAGGCAACCAAATCCGTCCCCAAAGGTACCGACCTGACCGATATGACCGTACCCTTGGACTTTACTCGCGGCCTGGTCCAAATTGGAGCTAATTTACCTTTGAAGTCAGAAGCCGGGGCTCTTGCTTGGCAGAACGGAACCGCCGAGCTCAAAGCTGGGGATGTTTTTTATTACCTTGGTGCTGGTGCGACTAGCAATGTGGACGGAGCCTTTTTCATGGCGACAAGTGATGTTGCCGCCGGTTCTGCTGCCAATCCGACTAATTCGACCAAGGACTTTATCCGCGTCGGCGCTTACACGGATGACACGATCCAAACTGTCGAGGGACTCGCCGAAGAAAAAACGGTTACAACTGTTGATGCCAACGGGCAGCCCGTTACCGGTACTCAGATGGAACTGAACCTCGAGGATGGGAAGGTCTACTACCACCAAGGCACGAACACTCATTTTTTGGTTAACGCCGAACCCAGCTCGATAGCCGGTAGTCTGGAGTACATTACGGCTTTCAATCCAAACGATGTCCGGTGGAAGAATAATTTTCACATATTCACCCCTGAGCCCAACAGTGGATTTGCTGAACACGCCCTCC